>NZ_NCGB01000029.1:0-36094 GCF_002278865.1 Sphingomonas sp. 28-62-11
AACCGCGTCCATCGTGGACGCAGTCTGGGAGACTAACAATGTTCGAGTTTATTTTCTCGTTCTTCCACCAGGAAGAAATCAAGCCCTGGTAAATCCTGCATCGGCCCGACAACCGAATAAACCATTGTGTAAGCACAATTTTAGCCGAGCGTCGGGTCGATACCTTTCCCCATCCCCTCGCCTAACCGCACCGCATTGATCGGCAATCGATTCCCATCCCGAATCGGGACAATGTTGGTTCGCCAACGTCCTTGATTTCTGTAATTCATGTAAATTGAGCGGCTAGCGTAAAGCCTCGACCAAGCGCTGCATGAACGTTGCGCCGCGCTCGAATTGCGCGATTTCAAGATATTCGTCCGGTTGATGCGCCTGCTCGATCGAGCCGGGCCCACAGATGATCGTCGAAAATCCCGCCTGTTGAAACTGCCCCGCTTCGGCTGCGTACGGCACCATCCGTGCGGGCCCATTGTCCCCCGCAAGGCGGCGCGCCAGTCGCTCGGCGGGGCTATCGAGATCGGGCACCAGACACGGCGTTTTGGATCGGCGCACAACGGCCACACCAGTACCGGGAAAGCGCGCCTTGATGGCTGCATCCTCGCGCGCAGCCATCGCCAGAAACGGCGCGATGATCGCCTCTGGATCATCACCCGGCGGCGTCCTTAGATCGAATACGAAAGTGCATTCGCCCGCCAGAATGTTCACCGCCGTGCCGCCATGAATTTGACCGATTGTAAGCGTGCTGTGCGGCGGATCGAACCCCGAATGGGGATCAGCGTCGCGCTCAAGCATGTCGGCAAGATCAGCGAGCGCCTGCATCAGGCGCACCGCGACCATATTGGCCGAAACACCCAGATGGGTCAGGCTCGAATGGGCCTCATGCCCCTTCACCGTGACGATCCAGCTCGAAATTCCCTTGTGGCCGCTCACCACCTCCATGTTGGTGGGCTCACCGACAATCACGGCAAGCGGCGAAGGCAAATCGCGCACCAATTCGCGGATCATGTCTGGCGCGCCCAGACAGCCAACCTCCTCATCATAAGACAGAGCGAGATGTACCGGTCGCGTAAGCTGTGCTGCGACGATGTCAGGCGCAGCGGCGAGCGCCAGGGCGATGAACGCCTTCATGTCGCACGTCCCGCGCCCGAACAGCCGATCGCCGCGCTGGGTCAATACGAAGGGATTGCTGGTCCATGCCTGGCCATCGACCGGCACGACATCGGTATGCCCCGATAGCACCACACCGCCCGGCACCGCCGGCCCCAGCGTGGCATAGAGATTGGCCTTGGTGCCAGCCGCATTGCTCACGCGCGTTGACGCCACGCCAAGCGCCCCCAGCAACTGCTCGACATAGACGATCAGCGCCAGGTTGGAATCGCGCGATGTCGTATCGAACGCGATCAACCGATCGAGAATGGGCAGCGCCCGTTCGGCGAGATCGGCAGTTGGGGGGAGTGTAGGCATGAAACTGCCTACCGCAAATCGATCAGGCGGTCACCGGTTGGCGAGCCGCAAGCCTATCAGCCTGCGTTGATACGGGATTCGAGAATTCCATCTCGTCATCGACCGAACCGAAGCGCAGCATCATGATGTCCTTCGCGTAATTCTGATGCACTTGCCATGGCTGCTTGTTGCCCTGTTTCGGGAAGCGCTCCATCGCCCGCGTGACGTACCCCGAGCTGAAATCGAGGAACGGCATCGCCTCAAGGTCGCTTTCAATCCGCGGCGTCACCTGGCGCATCCCGCGCTTCTTCATCGTGTTGAGCAGTCGCGTGACATAACCGCACGTCAAATCGGCCTTCAGGGTCCATGATGCGTTGGTGTAGCCGAACGACGATGCAAGATTAGGCATGTCGCTATACATCATGCCCTTGTAGTTGAAGGTCTTTGAAAGGTCGCGCAACTCACCATCAACGGTAAACGCAACATCGCTGAGCAATTGAAGCTCAAGGCCCGTGGCAGTGACGACAATATCTGCGTCGATTCGATCGCCTGATTCCATTACGATTCCGGATGCATCGAAATGATCGATCCTATCCGTCACGACCGATGATTTGCCTGCCTTAATCGATTCGAACAGATCGGCGTCAGGCACCAGGCACAGCCGCTGGTCCCACGGATTGTAGCGGGGCGTGAAATGGGTGGCGACATCGTAATCGGGGCCAAGCTGTTCGCGGACCATGCCGATGATCCGTTCCTTGACGATGGCCGGCCGCGTGCGCGCGACACGGAAGAAATACATGCCGAACAGCACATTCTTCCACCGCGTGATCCCATAAGCGAGCTTCGACGGCAGCAGCGCGCGCAGCCGATTGGCAATCGCATCCTCGGCCGGGCGCGACACGACATAGGTGGGCGATCGCTGGAGCATCGTGACGTGCGCGGCGGTCTTAGCCATTTCGGGCACAATCGTTACCGCGGTCGCGCCGGATCCGATGACGACGACCTCCTTCCCTGCGTAATCGAGATTTTCGGGCCAGAATTGCGGGTGGATGATTTGCCCGGCAAACGCTTCGACACCAGGGAAATCGGGCATATGGCCCTTGGCGTAATTGTAATAGCCCGAGCACATGAAGAGGAAATTGCAGCTATACTGCACCTCGTGCCCATCGGTGACAGCCGTGACCGTCCAGCGCGCCTCTTCGGTCGACCACGCGGCGCTTTTCACGTGATGATTGAAGCGGATATGCTTGTCGATGCCATATTTGGCGGCGGTGCGCTTCACATAGGCGAGGATATTCGGGCCATCGGCGATCGCCTTGGCCTCGGTCCAGGGCTCGAACGAATAGCCGAGCGTGTACATATCGGAATCGGAACGGATGCCGGGATAGCGAAACAGGTCCCAGGTGCCGCCCATATCGGCGCGGCCTTCGAGGATCATGTAACTGCGATCGGGCGATTTATGCTGCAGATGATAGCCTGCGCCAATACCCGAAATACCGGCTCCGACTACGATAACATCGACATGATCCATTTCGGCATCTCCTGTGCCCATACCCGATATTCGATTTTGATTTGCAACGCAAAGGGGATGGGTTTGGTGGTGTTACCTTGCTTATCGCGGCCAAAGGCCAGAGCGGCCCAACTGTGCCGTCATCGCATCAAAACGAGCGAAATCGCCTGAACCACGGGCAATCATCATCGCGCCTTCCAGAGCGGCAAACAACGCCATCGCGTGATCCCGAACGGAGTCGCAGGACGGATCACCGCCAGTTGCACGCGCAATAATGTCGGCAATCCAGTCGACATTAAGATCGACAAAGCGCCGAACCTCGGCCTTTACCTCGGGCGGAACGGCATCGATTTCCGCCGCCAGCATCCCGCACAGGCACATCTTGCCGTCCGATTCCAACGTCGTCCGAATCGCGGCGACATAGGCGGCGAGGGCCTCGCGAGGATCGGCCAGAGACTGATCAATCGCGGCCAGATGAGTAACCAATCGATCAGTGTAGCGCCGCGCCACGGCCGCCCCCAGCTGCCCTTTGGTGGGGTAATGATAATGCACGCTCGCGCTCTTGATGCCCACGGTCGCAGCAACGTCGCGAAAGCTCAGCCCGTTATAACCGACGGTCATCATCATCTGCTGCGCCGCATCGAGGATCGATGATGCGGTCGCGGTTGGCATTATCGTCATCAAACCATTCTACCTATCGTTAGATAGCCATTGACGCATCAGCACGATTGCATCACAAAGCAGCACCTATCTATCGATAGGTATAAAACCCCGCGAATGCAACCGACAGGAGTTCCCATGTATTTTCATGTCATGGTGGGTGCCACCAATCTTGAAGCCTCGAAATCCTTTTACGATGCCACGCTGGCCACCATCGGCATCCCAAGCAAGGGCAAGTTCCGCGAACAGCCAAGCGCATACATGTATGGCGATCCCGCGACTGGCCTGTTCTTCATCTCCGATACGCTGGACGGCAAGCCTGCCACCCACGCCAATGGCGGCACGATCATGTTCAAGGCCGCAACGAAGGATCAGGTCGACGCCTGGTATGCCGCTGGGCTCGCCAATGGCGGCACGAGCGAGGACGCGCCTGCCCCGGCCCCGATTCCTGGTGCGACGGCAGCACGCTTGCGCGACCCCACCGGCAACAAGATCGGCGTGATCGCCTTCGTTTAAGGTGGTGCGCGGCGACGGTCGCGATAATCGCGACCGTCGCTTGTGCCTTACGCTGCCGCTTTCACCTTTGCCCGGTATGCATGCAGCAATGGTTCGGTATAGCCACTTGGCTGGCTCACCCCTTCGAACACCAGCGCGCGCGCAGCGTTCAACGCGATACTGTCCGCACGACCAACCATCGGGCAGTAGAGCGGATCCCCCGCGTTCTGCGCATCGACCTTGGCCGCCATCCGCTCGAACGCGGCGTCGACATCGGCATTGGTCGCCACGCCGTGGAGCAGCCAGTTGGCAATGTGCTGCGAACTGATCCGCAGGGTCGCGCGGTCTTCCATCAAGCCGATATCGTTGATGTCGGGCACTTTCGAACAGCCAATCCCCTGGTCGATCCAGCGCACGACATAGCCGAGGATGCCTTGTGCGTTGTTGTCGAGCTCGCGCGAGACTTCCTCCGCGGTCCAGTTGCGCCCGCCGGCGAAGGGCACCGTCAGCAGGCCGTCGAGCGACGGGATCGCCTCATGGGTAATCTCCCGCTGCCGGGCGAACACATCGACCTCGTGATAGTGCATCGCGTGGAGCGTCGCGGCGGTGGGGGATGGTACCCAGGCGGTGTTCGCGCCGCTCATCGGGTGGCCGATCTTTTGGTCCATCATGTCGGCCATCCGGTCGGGCGCAGCCCACATGCCCTTGCCGATCTGCGCCTTGCCCGACAGGCCGTGCGCGAGGCCGATACGAACGTTGCGATCCTCATAGGCTTTGATCCAGACGCTGGTCTTCATTTCCGCCTTGGGGATCATCGCGCCGCCGTGCATCGCCGTGTGCATTTCGTCGCCGGTGCGATCGAGGAAGCCTGTATTGATGAAGACGATGCGGCCTTTGACTGCCTCGATACATGCCGCAAGATTGGCCGAGGTGCGGCGCTCCTCGTCCATCACGCCGACCTTGATGGTGTGGCGCGCGAGGCCGAGTAAATTCTCGACCGCGTCGAACAGCCGGTTGGTGAAGCCGCATTCCTCCGGCCCGTGCATCTTGGGTTTCACGATATAGACGCTGCCGGTACGGCTGTTGCGGATTTTGTGCTCCTGCGAAGGCAGGAGCCCAGGATTGCTGGCGATGCCCTCGGGGCTCTGGGCTCCTGCTTTCGCAGGAGCACTGTTCTGAAGATCGTAGAGCGCGATCGTCGAGGTCATGATCGCGTCCAGAATCCCCTCGGGCGCTTCGCCGCCGTCGGCGAGGTGGATCGCGGGCGTGGTCATCAGATGCCCGACATTGCGCACGAACAGCAGCGAGCGACCGGGGAGCGTAATCTCGTCGCCATGCGCACCGGTATACACCCGGTCAGCGTTCAGGCGGCGCGTGAGGGCCTTGCCGCCCTTGTCGAACGTCTCCTCCAGATCGCCCTTCATCAGGCCGAGCCAATTGCTGTACGCCGCGACCTTGTCCTCGGCGTCGACTGCAGCGATCGAATCCTCGAGGTCGCAGATCGTGGTCAGCGCGGATTCGAGGATGACGTCGGATATCCCTGAAGGGTCGCTGCGCCCGATCGCGGACTCACCGTCAAAAACGACCTCGATATGCAGCCCGTTGTGGCGGAAAAGGCGCCCCTTGGCGGACTTGCCGACATATTGAGCGGGGTCCGCAATCGCGATTCCGGCCGATGGATCGCCCAAATCAGCCCAGCTTCCCGATGCGAGCGGCACCGCCTGATCGAGAAACGCCTTCGCCGCCGCAATCACCTGGCTCCCACGCTCAGTATCATATCCGCCCGGCTTGGCCGCGCCCGGCAGCGCATCGGTGCCGTAGAACGCGTCATAGAGGCTGCCCCAGCGGGCATTGGCCGCGTTGAGCACGAAGCGCGCGTTGAGGATCGGCACGACCAGCTGTGGGCCGGCCATCGTCGCAATCTCGGCATCGACATTTTCGGTGCCGATCTTGAAGGGTGCGGGCTCGGGCACCAGATAGCCGATCTCGCGCAGGAACGCCTCGTCGACCGGCTCGCCCGCCTTGTAGCGCGTATCGATCGCTGCCTGCAGTGTCTCGCGCTTGGCGAGCATTGCAGCGTTCTCGGGCGCGAACTGCGCGAAGATATCCGCCACGCCCTGCCACCAGCCATCGGCGGCGATGCCAAGGCCCGGCAGCACCTGCGCTTCGACAAATTCGGTAAGCTCGGCGGCGACCTTCAGGCCGGCGCGGTCGACGGATGCGGACATGATTCCTCCTAAGATGGGCAATGACGGGCCTGGGGAGGCGGGAGAGTCACTCCGCTTCCCGTTCGTGTCGAGCGAAGTCGAGACACCCTGCGCCGCGTTCGGGGCATGTTTCTCGACTTCGCTCGAAACGAACGGGCGAGAGAAGTGTGGTTGCCCTAAGCCAGCCCGGGCGCAGGTTTCAACCCTGTTCGGGCGATAACTGCGCCGCCGCCGCCTCAATCCGCGCCAGCATTTCGGCGAACTGCGCTAACTCGTCTGCCGAAAACCCGGCGAAAATCTCCGCCTCCAGCGCGAGCGCCTTCGGCACCACACTCTCGTAAAGCGCCTGCCCGGCTTTGCTGAGCGACAAAAGATGCGACCGCTGATCATCCGGGTTGGGCGCGCGCTTCACCAGTCCGCGATCGACAAGTGCAATCGCAGCACGGCTTACCGTTACCTTGTCCATTTGCGTGGCGGCACCCAGCGCCTGCTGTGTCATCGCCTGCCCTTCCGCGATCACCGCAATCAGCCGCCATTCGGGAATCTTGAGCGCGAACAGGGCTTGATAGGCCGTCGCTACCGCCGATGAGACACGGTTCGAGGCGATCGACAGACGATAGGGCAGGAAGGCGTCGAGCTTGAGCTTGGTCATACTGGGCTCGTTCCCTTACGTTCCTTGTGTCCCTGCGAAGGCGGGGGCGCAGACTGGGCTCCCGCCTTCGCGGGAGCACAAGGAACGTGAAGGGACATTTTCGATCGTTAGTCCAGACCCGGGCTTGATTTCGCTACGGCACCCGCCCCCCTGGCAAGAACCGCAATCACTACAGCTGCGGCGACCGCAATCCACAACGCATCGCTCCCGATGAACAGATACGCGACCGCCCCCGCCACCCCGCCGCTCATCAGCCCGGCCCAGAGCAGCACATGCGGCACCCAGCCCCAGCGATCCTCGCCTGTCAGCGCGGCCGCAAGTTGCTGGCCGATCTTCACCAGCCGCCCGGTCATATAGGTGAGCCCGACGCGAACATCGGTGCCGGTGGCGAAGAAGATATTCTCCACCCCCATCGCGACCGCCATCAGGATCGCGGTCAGCCGGTCCTCGCGCATATCGCCCAGCCCCGCCGCGGCGGCGAGCAGCACGACCATCAGCACCGGCACCACCGTCCGATGCCGCCCCCCCCGCCGCCCGCCCGATCAGCGAGGCAATGATGACGCCGATGACGAAGCTGCCTATCAACAGCGCCGCAACGCCCGCATTGGCGGACATATCGGCAATATCGACCCCCAGCCGCGTCGAATTCCCGCTCATGAACGAGACGAAGAACCCACCGGTGATGAGATACCCCACCGCATCAACATACCCCGCGAGCGCGGAGAGGCTGATGGCGAGTAGGCGTTCGTGACGGTCGAAGGATCTCATGCGTGGGGTTTAGGGGGTGTGGGGGCGGATGGGAAATTTTAGCGGCTATAGCACATCCTCTGATCGGGTTCGTTTTGAGCAGTCTTCGGGCCGCATCGTTCGGGGAACTGTGGGCCCCAGCACGAGGCCGGAGTGTCGGAGTGCAGGAAGCAAAAGGCGCAGCTAGACCACCACCCCCAAACCCGCTATATAGTTTCATCTGATACCATCTGCCGCCACGGAGACCCCTGCCATGACGACGACCGCGAACGCCCCCCTGCCCGCCACCAAGCACGAAAACCCTATGGGCCTCAATGGCTTCGAATTCGTCGAATTCACCTCGCCCGATCCGGAGGCGCTGGCGGACCTGTTCGTCAAGATGGGCTTCACGCATGTCGGCAACCACCGCTCGAAGAACGTTCGCCGCTATGCACAGGGCGACATCAATTTCCTGCTCAACATGGAAAATGCCGGCCAAGTCGCCGGTTTCCGCGACACCCACGGCCCCTCGGCCAATGCGATGGCGTTTCGTGTTGCGGACGCCGCAAAGGCCGTAAAGCTCGCGACCGAGCGCGGCGCGGTGCCGGTCGAAGGCAAGGTCGGGCCGGCTGAGCTCAACATTCCGGCGATCGAAGGGATTGGCGGCGCGAACCTGTATCTGGTCGATCAGCGCGGCGACACGACCATCTATGACATCGATTTCGAATATGTTCCCGGCGCCACCCTCAACGACAACAGCGTCGGCCTCCACACGCTTGATCACCTGACGCATAATCTGATGCGCGGGCGGATGAATTACTGGGCGGATTATTACGAGCGCATCTTCAACTTCCGCGAAATCCGCTTCTTCGACATCGAAGGCAAGGCGACCGCGCTCGTCAGCAAGGCGATGACCGCGCCCGACGACAAAATCCGCATTCCGCTTAACGAAAGCCAGGACGAGCATTCGCAGATCGAGGAATTCATCAAAGATTACAAAGGCGAAGGCATTCAGCACATCGCCATGGCGACCGACGATATCTTCAAGACGGTCGACGCATTGCGCGCCAACGGCATTCGTTTTCAGGACACAATCGACACCTATTTCGACCTGATCGACAAGCGCCTGCCCGGCCACGGCCATGACGTGGAGGAGATGCGCAAGCGCAAAATCCTGATCGACGGCGCGCCGGAGACGGGCGGCGGGCTGCTGCTGCAAATCTTCACCGAAAATATGGTCGGGCCGATCTTTTTCGAGATCATCCAGCGCAAGGGCAATGACGGCTTTGGCGAGGGCAATTTCAAGGCGCTGTTCGAGAGCATCGAGCTCGATCAGATGCGCCGCGGGGTGATCCCGGCGTCGACAGAGGCCTAGTCCAACAAGCGTCACCCTGAACTCGTTTCAGGGTCCAGCGAGCAACAAGTCCTGAAAGCGTGATCGGAGAAATGGATGCTGAAACAAGTTCAGCATGACGGCAGTGGATATATGACCGGCTTCGGCAATCACTTCAGCACTGAGGCCGTGCCTGGCGCGCTGCCGGTCGGGCGCAACTCGCCGCAACGGCCCGCATTCGGCCTTTATGCTGAGCAGTTGAGCGGCACTGCCTTCACCGCGCCGCGGGCCGAGAACCGGCGGTCATGGCTCTATCGGCTACGCCCTTCCGCGGCGCATCCGGCGTTCGCGCCCTATATCGGCGCGCCGAACTTGGTGCCCGCCAGCCGCGACGCGCCGCTCGCCCCCAACCGGCTACGCTGGGGACCGATCAAAGCCACCCCCGGCGCCGACTGGCTCGATAGCCTGACGACGATGCTCGTCGCGGGCGATGGCCCGCTGAGCCAGACCGGCGTCGCGGTGCACCTTTATGCCTGCGATACCAATATGACAGATCGCGCCTTCGTATCGGGTGACGGCGAGCTGATTATCGTGCCCCAAATGGGCGCCCTCACCCTGCTGACCGAAATGGGCCGCATCGACATCGCCCCCGGCCAGATCGCGCTGATCCCGCGCGGAGTCCGCTTCCGCGTGACGTTGCCCGATGGCAGCGCGCGCGGTTATGTCGCCGAGAATTACGGCGCGCCGTTCCGCCTGCCTGATCTCGGCCCAATCGGCGCGAATGGCCTCGCCAACCCCCGCGACTTCGAAACCCCGGTTGCGTGGTTCGAGGATGTCGAGGGCGATTTCGATCTCGTCCAGAAATTCGGCGGCGAGCTGTGGACCACCAATCTCGGGCGCTCCCCGCTGGACGTCGTTGCCTGGCACGGCAATCTCGCGCCGTGCCGCTATGATCTCGCGCGGTTCAACACCATCAACACCGTCAGCTTCGATCATCCCGATCCGTCGATCTTCACCGTGCTCACCTCGCCCAGCGACATCCCCGGCACCGCCAATGTCGATTTCGTCATCTTCCCGCCGCGCTGGATGGTGGCGGAGGACACGTTCCGACCGCCCTGGTTTCATCGCAATGTGATGAGCGAAGCGATGGGGCTGATCACGGGTGCCTATGACGCCAAGGCCGATGGCTTCGTGCCCGGCGCGCTCTCCCTCCACAACCAGATGAGCGGACACGGCCCCGATGTCGCGAGTTGGGAAGCGGCGAGCAAGGCCGATCTGAAGCCCCATAAAATCGACGGTACAATGGCCTTCATGGTTGAAAGTCGCTGGGTGTTTCAGCCGACCGAGGTGGCGCTGCGCTCAGCAACGCTTGATCCGGATTATGATGCGGTGTGGAACGGCTTCCCCAAGGCGCAGCTGCCGCGCTGATCGCCATAAATCGATTTTCGCGGGAACCACTTGCTGGGTTCAGCCGTCTGGTGTGGCGATATTCCAAATCGATCAACCCAGGGCTAAGTCTATGTTTCCGTGGCAACATGATGCCCAGCAGGCGCTGGAAGCGCAACTCTTCGCGCATGTCGAAGACAAGGGATTTCCCTGTGTAGGCGCAAAGGCGGCGCTCGCCCGGGGCACGCTAGAGGTACTCGCCTGCGATACCATCACCAGCGCCTGGGACGATTTGCGCATCCATGAGGGCCTGTTGCGTTTTGCCGCGCAGTATCGCGCCGAGCCAACGATGTTCAGAAGTTTTGCGGTGATCTTTGAGGGGCCAGAAACGCTATCGGAAGCCGAATTTGAAACAGCGCTTTGGCAGCGCGTGCAATCGCTGTCGGACAAGGATGTATGGCGCGGCCAATCCTATGACGATCGGGTGAGCCCCGATCCGGAAAACCCGCATTTCTCGCTGAGTTTCGGCGGCGAAGCCTTCTTCATTGTGGGACTGCATCCGCAATCGAGCCGCCCCGCGCGCCGATTCGACCGACCAACGATGGTCTTCAACCTCCACGATCAGTTCGAGCGCCTGCGCGACGAGGGCCGGTATGAGGGCTTGCGCGAAAAGATCATGGTCCGCGACGAAGCACTGGCGGGCGATCGCAACCCGATGCTTGCCCGCCACGGCGAGAAGAGTGAGGCGCGCCAATATAGCGGGCGCCAGGTGGATGGTGATTGGGCGTGCCCGTTTAGCTATGCCGGAGCAGATCATTGACCGATCACCGCATCCCGGTCCGAAGCGGTGCTGCGTTCCTGCTGAGAGAAGGCGCGACCCTGACGGTGATCGATCCGATGGGGATGCAGGTCGCCGATCTGCTGGCCTTCAATGCCGACGATGCGCGCGAAGTCATCTCGTCGGGCCGTACGCTCGATTATGCCGAGACCATCCGGCTGACGACAGGGCACAGCCTTTATTCCAACCGATCGCGACCGATGCTCGATATCGTCGGGGACAGCGTTGGCGTGCATGATTTTCTGCTCACCCCCTGTTCGGTGGACACGTTCGACCACTTCTATCCCGATCTTGAGCGGCACCGCGGCTGCTTCGGCAATTTGGTCGAGGCGCTTGCTCCTTTTGGTATCGGGCCGGATTCGATCCCGGTTGCATTCAACTGCTTCATGAACGTGCCGGTCGATCCCGAAGGGCGGCTGCGCGTGCTGCCGCCGCTCAGCAAGGCGGGTGACCATATCGCTTTTGTCGCGCGGATGGACCTGATCATCGGCCTCACCGCCTGTTCGGCGCCCACCAGCAATGGCGGCAGCTTCAAGCCGATCGATTACCGGATCATGCCCGCATAATAATTGTTACGGGCCTGTCGATTCCACTCGCGCCCATCCGTCTCCCGGGTACGATCACGCTACGGTGATCGCGAAGGGAAGGATAAGCTGCGATGAAATATCTGCTGACGATCTACGAAAACGAAGCCGTCTATAACGATGGTACGGGCGCGGCGATGGGCGCGATCATCGAAAAGCATATGGCGTTCAGCGCGGATATCGGCAGCGCCATGCTCAACGGTGCTGGCCTGCAACCGGTCGCCAGCGCCACCACGGTGCGCACCGATGGCGGCAAGCAGACCCTCCACGACGGCCCCTTTGCCGAAACGCGCGAGCAGCTTGGCGGGTTCTACATGATCGAGGCGCCCGATCTCGACGCTGCCATTGCGATCGCCAAAAGGGTGCCGCTCGCCGCCGATGGCGCGATCGAGGTGCGCCCGATCATGGCACCGCCCGGCATGTGAGCACCGCACACCTCGATGCGGTGTTTCGGGCGGCAGGCGGGCGGATCATTGCCGCACTTGCCGCCCGGTTCCGCAACCTCGATCTTGCCGAAGAGGCCTTTGCTGAAGCGTGCGCGCGCGCCGTGACCGCCTGGTCGGTCGAGCTGCCGCGCGATCCGGCGGGCTGGCTGTTCCGCGTCGCCGAACGGATCGCACTCGATCAGCTCCGCCGGGCGGGTACGCGGTCGGCCGCCCAATTGCCCGAACCCGAGCCCGAACCGACGGCAGAGGAATTGATGATGGCCGATGCCCGTCTGATCCCCGATGAACGGCTGCAGCTGATCTTCGTCTGCTGCCACCCGGCGATCCACCCCGAAGCGCGCGCCGCGCTGACCCTGCGGCTGGTGTGCGGGCTGTCGACCGAGGAAATCGCGCGGGCGTTCCTGATCAGCGAGACGACGCTCGCGCAGCGGCTCGTGCGCGCGAAGAAGAAGATTGCCGTGGCCGGCATTCCCTTTGCCGTTCCTGGGCCCGAGGCATGGGGAGAACGGCTGGATGCGGTGTTGAGCACGATCGAGGTCGCTTATGCCCATGCCCATGCCGATGGTGCCGGCAGCGGCCGCCACGCCGATTATGCCAGCGAAATGTTGGGCATCACGGCCATCCTGGCTAGGATGATCCCGGGCGAGGCAGAGGTGCTCGCCATCGCCGCGACCGTGCGCTTTGCCGAAGCCCGAAGACCGGCACGCGTTGGCGACAATGGCATAATGATCCCGCTCTCCGAACAGAATCCCGCACACTGGGATGCCGCCTTGATCGCGGAGGGGCGCGCCTATTTCGCCGCTGCCGCCCGGATTGCCCCGCGCGCACCTCGCGTCGTGTCAGCGCTGATTCATGCCGAATGGTGCGCCCGAGAGTCCCTATTAGAGCCGCCGCCCTGGGCCAACATCCTGACGATTTACGACGCGCTGCTCACCGTGCGCGATGATGCGATTACCCGGCTGAACCGCGCCGTCGCGCTTGGCGAAGTGGCCGGCCACGATGCAGCACTGGAGGAGGTTGATGCGCTCGACGTGCCGGGGCTGGCCCAGTTCCTCCCCTATCACGCCGTGCGCGCAGGGCTGCTCTATCGGCTCGGCCTGCATGCGGCTGCGTGCGAAGCCTATGACGCAGCACTGGCGCTTGAACCCGGTAAAGCAGAGCGCAAATGGCTTGAGCGACGCCGCGCCGAAATCAGTTGATCAGCTGCCTCAGCCGCAACCGATGATGCCCGCCGCCGGGACGATCACGCTGTCCTTGCCAGCCTGATCGACGCGCACGGTCGCGGTGGGGACTGCCGCACCATCGGTCAGGTCACCGCGCTTGACGATCTCCATGTCGACGGTCACGCGCAGGTCTCCTCCGGCATATTCGGTCGTCGCGGCAAGGCCGAACTGCGCCTCGCCATTTTGCGCAACCCTGACCAGGTCGGTCACCGCACCGCCGGGCGCAAAGCGCACCGTCGCGGGGCTGGCAGTGACCATCATGATCAGCCCATGCCCCGGGGTCTGCGACCACAAAAAGGCGGCGCAACTGCCCGTCGGCAATTCCTGGCGCGGAATCGTGCCGATCGGCAGTCCGTCGAGCGAGGCGACGATTGGTGGCGCCGCGTCAGGCTTGGTCTGCGCAGTGGTGGCAACCGCTGTCGCCGTGGCGAGCAAGGTAAAGAAAGCAGCTCTCATACGCCAAACACTAGCATGGCAAGCGCCGTGGGATAAGCAGCGATCGCAAGCAACGCGCCGAATGGCAGCCGATCGTCCAGCCGTGCGCCGCGCCCGGTAAGCACCCAAAACAACACGACCCCGAGCCCGGCCATCCCGGCAAGGACCAGCACCACCGGCAGAAGCCGCCAGCCGATCCACAGACCGATCGCGCCAAGCAGCTTGGGATCACCCCCGCCCAGCCCCTCATATCCGCGATAGGCCTTGTACGCTGCACCGACCGCCCACAGCCCTGCAAACCCGGCCGCACCACCGATCAGCCGATCCGCGAGTGGCGGCGCAATCGCCGCCAGCCCGCTCGCCAACCCTGCCAGCGCCAACAGGATCGTCAACCGATCGGGCAGCCAGAAATCGGTGATGTCGAGCGCCGCGAGCGCGAGCAACAGCCAGCCGAATATCGCAACAGCCAATGCCGCTGGTCCACCAATCAGCAGCCCCGCCGACAGCCCGATCGACAGCGCGACGAGCTCGATGCGCCAATGGATCGGATCGATCGCCGTCTCGCAGGTTCGGCACCGCCCTCCGCTGGCCAGAGCACTCAGCAACGGCACCAGATCGCGCGGACCGAGCACCGTATCGCAACTGTCGCAGTGGGAGCGTCCGACCAGCACCGATCGTCCCTGCGGCCAGCGGATCACCAACGCCGCGATAAAGCTGCCGAAAATGGCGCCCAACACCGCAAGCAGTGCGGCGGGCACCCAAGAGTCAGACAGGCTTTGCACGAATGAGATAGCGATACACCCCGATCAGGTTGATCACGAACAACACGGCATTCTGCGTGCCCAGCGCCGCGTCCCCGGTCAACACCGCGCCTGCGATCCACGCCATCGACGAGCCGAGGAAAATCACGAAGCCCCACCCCGTCAGCCGCCGCCCAAGATCAAGCGAAACCATCGCCGCCGCGACCATCCCGCTGCCGGAAGCGAGCCATTTCAGCACTTCAGTGGTCGTATCTTCCATTTGCCGTCCATCACTACCCGGCATTGTCGCCGTACCGCACTAGCGGCCAGCGCGGCGATCCGTTCCCAGCCGCATTTGTCAAAGCCATCGCGGAGGCCTAGATCGCCCGTAACAATTTCCCTGCCGGAGCATCCCCAATGGCCACCCATCCCGCCCATGATCCCGTCGTCATCGTCTCCTATGCCCGCACGCCGATGGGTAGCTTTCAAGGGGCATTATCAGGCGCCTCGGCGACCGAGTTGGGCGCGGCGGCGGTCGGCAGCGCGGTGGAACGTGCGGGGCTGTCGGGTGCGGCGATCGAGCGGATTTACATGGGCTGCGTGCTGCCCGCTGGACTGGGCCAGGCCCCTGCCCGCCAGGCGGCGCTCAAGGCGGGGCTGCCCGATCATATCGAGGCGACGACGGTCAACAAGATGTGCGGCAGCGGCATGCAGGCGGCGATCATGGCGGCAGACGCGCTGGCGGCTGGATCGGTCGACCTGCTGATCGCGGGCGGCATGGAGAGCATGACCAATGCGCCCTACCTCTCGATGAAGCACCGCAGCGGCGCGCGGATCGGGCATGACGTGCTCAAGGATCATATGTATCTCGACGGGCTCGAAGATGCCTACGAACCCGGCAAGCTGATGGGCAATTTCGCCGAGGATACGGCGGCTGCGTATCAGTTTACGCGCGAGCAGCAGGATGATTATGCGATCGCCTCGCTGACGCGGGCGCAGAAGGCGCAAAGCTCGGGTGCGTTTGACCGTGAGATTACGCCGGTCGAGATTGCTGGGCGCAAGGGCAATGTCACGGTCGACAAGGACGAGCAGCCGCAAAAGGGCGACGCGAGCAAAATCCCGACGCTCAAGCCCGCTTTCTCAAAAGATGGCACCGTGACCGCCGCCAATGCCTCGTCGATCTCGGATGGCGCGGCGGCGCTGGTAATGACTCGGCTGTCGGTGGCGGAAAAGCTCGGCCTTACCCCGATTGCGCGGATTGTCGCGACGGCGGGCCATGCCCACGCCCCATCGCTGTTCACCACCGCGCCCGTTTTTGCGATGCGCAAGGCGATGGAAAAGGCGGGTTGGTCGGCGAGCCATATTGACCTGTTCGAAGTCAACGAAGCCTTTGCTGTCGTCGCGATGATCGCGATGCGCGATCTGGGGCTGTCGCACGATGTGGTGAACATCCACGGCGGGGCCACCGCGCTCGGCCACCCGATCGGCGCCAGCGGCGCGCGGATCATGGCGACGTTGATTTCAGCGCTGCAAACGACGGGCGGGAGGCGCGGGATGGCCTCGCTGTGCATCGGCGGGGGCGAGGCGACAGCGGTGGCGGTGGAGATGATGGGGTAGGTTCGATTCACCTCGTTAGTTCGGGTTCGAATTAGCCCCAATGACCCTATCCGTTCGGGCTGAGCGAAGTCGAAGCCCATGCGCAGCGCGTGCCCTTCGACTTCGCTCAGGGCGAACGGGGGTTTGATTTTCCAAAGGCGGATCGTCGCACTTCCCACCCGAGGTGAAGTTGCGGAAGTTGCGGGTTGCCATCACCGTCTTGCTATCGCGCACTGCAGCAGTGCAAAATCGCGAAAGATTGACGGCTTCAAAGAGCAAACGTCAACATAGCATTTGGCGGCGATGTAGGAAAGTTGCGCGGCTTGGGTTAGTTGAAGCCACCGTCAAACTCGTCACCCCGGACCTGTTCCGGGGTCCACCGCCCCCCAATCGACCGCATCATTGGTGAAGAAGTGGGCCCCGGTACAAGTCCGGGGTGACGGGGTTGGGTTACCGCAACGCCCCTGCCACCAGCTTGTGCAGCTTGTTGTGCAGCGCGTCGCTGGCCGCCAGGAATTCGTTGCGTTCCATCATCTTGTCGCCGCCGCGGAAATCGGTGACGTAGCCGCCCGCTTCCTTGACCAGCAGGATGCCCGCCGCGACGTCCCAGCGGCTGAGGCTCGATTCCCAATAGCCGTCGAAGCGCCCCGCCGCGACCCAGGCTAAATCCAGCGCCGCCGAGCCAAGGCGGCGGATGCCCGCCACGCCGGGGGCGACCGCGCCGAAAATGCGGGTCCACTGTGCGAAATCGCCATGACCGAGGAACGGGATGCCCGTCGCGATCAGCGATTCCGACAAGTCGTTACGCGCCGACACCCGCAGGCGCTGGTCCGTCAGCCATGCGCCGCGCCCGCGTTCTGCCCAGAAGCTCTCGTCGGTCAGCGGCTGATAAACGAGCGCTGACACAGTTTCATACCGGCCATCGGGACGGGGCTCCTCGACCGCGATCGAGATCGAGAAATGCGGGATGCCGTGCAGGAAGTTCGTGGTGCCATCGAGCGGATCGACCACCCAACGCGGCTTGTTGGGGTCACCCGCAATCTCGCCGCGCTCTTCCATGATGAACGCCCAGTCGGGGCGGGCGTGGCTCAGTTCCTCATAGATCGTCTGTTCGGCGCGCTTGTCCGCCATCGAGACAAAGTCGGCCGGGCCCTTGCGGCTGACCTGGAGCTGCTGGACTTCGTTGAAGTCACGCCGCAGCCGGGGCGCCGCTTTGCGGGCGGCACGTTCCATGACGGTGAGAAGGCCGGAGTGGGAAACCATTTCAATTCCTTAGGCATTGCCGCAAGCGCCACGGGCAAAGCCCGTGTCATCGGCCGAGCTCCGCTCGCCGTCCGGGCCGACGGATCGGGCAAATAGCAACGCTATTTGTCTCGTCCGCTCGGCCTCAGTCAGCCCGCTTCACATAGGTCTGTTCGTACACGTCGACCACGATCCGCGTGCCAGCGCCGATATGCGGCGGCACCATCACGCGGACGCCGTTTTCGAGCAAAGCGGGCTTGTAGGACGACGATGCCGTCTGCCCCTTAACTACTGCGTCCGCCTCGACGATCAGCGCTTCGATCGTATCCGGCAGCTGCACGCTGATCGGGCGTTCGTCGTAAAGCTCCATCACCACGTCCATGCCGTCCTGGAGGAAGGCCGCAGCATCGCCCAGAATGCCCGCATCGAGCGTAATCTGGTCATAGGTCTGCTTGTCCATGAACGTCAGCTGATCGCCCTCACGGAACAGGAACTGGAAATCGGTCGTATCGAGCCGCACGCGCTCGACCGTTTCGGCCGAGCGGAAGCGGACGTTGTTCTTGCGCCCGTCGATCAGGTTTTTCATTTCGACCTGCATATACGCGCCGCCCTTGCCGGGCTGGGTGTGCTGGATTTTCACCGCCTTCCAGATACCGCCTTCATATTCGATGATGTTGCCGGGGCGAATGTCGACGCCGCTGATCTTCATGGGTGTGCCTGCAAGTTGAAAGAGCGAAGGCGCGGGCTTTAGCGCCCGGTGCCGCTTCCGGCAAGCAGCGGATAAGGATCGACCGGCACGCCCTGCCACCAGCCATCGCCGGGGTACATCCGCGACAGGCCGAAATGGAGGTGATAATTGCCCGCCCCGGCGTTACCCGTATCGCCGACATAGCCGATCGGATCGCCCGGCAGTAGCATCTTCCCCTCCTGCAAGCCGGGCGCATAGGCGAGCAAATGGGCGTAGTAATAACTCCATTTGCCAGCAGGCGAGCGGACATAGACGGTGGTGCCGCCAGCTGGATTTTCTGCCATTCTCTCCACCCGACCACTGGCTGCGGCAATCACCAGTGTGCCCATCGGCGCGGCAATGTCGATCCCATGATGCGCGCGTGCGCCGCCGCCACGAGGGTCGCCCCAACTGCTGGCAAGGCTTGTCCGCGCAACCCCCTGGACGGGCACTGTGAGTGGACCATCAAGCGGACCAATCGGCGACGGCACCAAAGCCCATTGCGCAAGCCGTCGCTCGGCTTGCACATGCACCGCCAGGGGTGGCGATTCACCGACGATTTCAGTCCTTACCCTTATCGTCATCGCCATCAGGATGATGACAATGACCAGCAACGCCCCCGATATGCTCAGCCCTCGCAAGCCACCTACTCCTGGAAGATCGCCGGCGTCCCCGGCTTGATCATCAGCGACAAACGCGCTGCATCCCAATTGGTGAGCCGGATACAGCCATGGCTCGCCGCACGACCGATCGTGCTCGGTTCGGGCGTGCCATGGATGCCGTAATGCGGCTTCGACAGATCGAACCAGATTACCCCGACAGGCCCATTGGGGCCGGGTGGCAGCAGCGCATCCTTGACGCTGTCCTTCACGTCCCAGAACAAATCCGGGTTGTAATGGAATTCGGGATTGTAGGATGCGCCCTGCACCTTCCACCGCCCGATCGGCAGCGGATCGCGCGCACTGCCCATGGTCGCCTGAAACTGGGCGACGAGCTTGCCCTTGGCATCGAGCACACGCAGCACCTGATCCGATTTGTCGACCACGATCTTTGCGCCCACTGGCTGGCTCGCATCGACATTCAACGATGCCAGTGTCTTGCGCCAGTGATCGGGCAATTTAGCGTCATAAGCCCGTGAAGATGGCAGCGCGTTGGGGAAGCGCACGATGATGCCCGGGACCAGCCGGGTTTGCGGGCTGTTGAGCGCGATCAGTACCGCAGGCGTGGTATGAAACATCTCGGCGAGCTTCTCGATCACGTTACGATAGCCGAGCGCGGGCAATTTTGCTTGGTCGGAGGCCGCTTTCGGCAACGGGTTTACGAACGGACCCGCAAGCCCCTCTGCCGTCAGCCGCAATTCTCTGACCGGTCGCATCGCGCGATAGACGCGCAGTGCATTCATCGTCGGGGTGTCGAGCGTGCCGGTGCGTTTCAATCCGCGCGATTCCTGGAACCCTTTTAGGGCTGCCGTCAGTGATTGGCCGGGCTTCCCATCGAGCACACCCGGCGAGAAGCCAAGATGGTCGAGAATAACCTGTGCATGCAGGATCGTAGCGTCGATCTTTTCGACTGCTGACCGATCTGTCTGAGCGAAAACCTGAGATACAGGGCCAATCGAGCCGAGGATAAGGCAGGCTGCGACGATTGTGGTTTTGTTCAAACTATCAGGCCCCTAAGCAAGTTCATGATCACAACGACTGAAACTGCTTCGGTGTCCCTCTTGCCATCGCGGCGCATGGTTATAGGTTCGGGCATCGCGGGCGGGATGCTGGGGCTGATCCCGATATCGGCATCCGCCGCGCCTTTCCTCCCAACCGGCGAGTGGCGGCTGGCGATCCGCAACGTCCACAACAACGAGCGTTTCGATGCCGTGTTCGCGCGTGGCGGGCGTTTCGTTTCGGCTGGATTGGCCGAGCTCAATCACGGCCTGCGCGACTGGCGCACTGAGGAAGAAGCCCCGATGGACCGGCGGCTGCTGGCGTTGCTGGTGTCGCTACGTCAATCGCTTGGTGTTACCGGTGGCAAGCCATTCGACTTGATTTCCGGTTATCGTTCGCCAGCGACTAACGCCGTGCTGCGATCCCGCGGCGGTGCGCATACCGGCGTTGCCACCAAAAGCCAGCATATGCTCGGCAAGGCGACCGACATTCATTTGCCCGGCGTGCCACTGGAGCGACTGCGCGACGCGGCGCGCGCGCTGGGCATGGGGGGCGTGGGCTATTACCCCAAGGACGGCTTCGTCCATGTCGATACGGCGCGCGTCCGCCACTGGTAGAACCGACGTCGCCGGTTGGGGTCAAAGTCGCTGGCGCAGGCGGCGTACGCTCTGGTGCAGCGATTCAAGTCTATCGTTCGTGGCGCATTCGGCTTCGAGATCGGCGCGGATCTTCTCGATTTCATGGTCGGTTTTGTGTTCGATCCCGATAAACTGCTCGCGCGCCTGATCAACCGCGCGGATCAGTTCGTCGAGCTTGGCCTGCATCGCTGCGGCGTCGCGGTTCTGCGAATTTTGGATCAGAAACACCATGAGGAAGGTAACGACCGTTGTCGCGGTGTTGACCACCAGCTGCCAGGTATCCGAATAGCCGAACAACGGCCCCGTCAGACCCCAAGTCGCAATGATGCCAAGCGCCAGCACGAACGACAGCGGCTGCCCGGCAAAGGCGGCGATCCGACTGGCGATGGCGGTAAAAATGCGATCGAGCATGACAGGCTCCTATAATGGATGCCGTGCACTAGGCCTGCCGTCGCTACCGCGCCAGCACGTCCGCAAACGCCCGCACCGCCGCTTCCTCGTCCGCACCCCATACGGCGTTCGACACGGCGAGGAAATCGGCCCCTGCCTTCACCAGCGGCCGGCCATTGGCGGGCGTGATGCCGCCAATCGCGACACAGGGGATTTCGAACATCGTCGACCACCAGCTGAGCAGTACCGGTTCGGCGTGATGCTCGACCTGTTTGGTCGTCGTCGGAAAATAGCTGCCGAACGCGACATAATCCGCACCGCGCTCGCCCGCTTCCATCGCAAGGTGGCGGCTGGCGTGACAGGTGACACCAATCTGCGCGGCGGGGCCAAGGATGGAGCGCGCCTCGCGCGGATCGCCGTCCTCCTGCCCCAGATGTACACCGTCCGCACCCAGCCTTTTGGCGAGCGCGATGCTGTCGTTCACGAGGAACGCCACGTCATGCTCGGCGCAAATCTTTTGCAGCGGTTCTGCGAGCGCTGCGGCCGCGTGCTGATCGATGCCCTTCACGCGAAACTGGAACGCAGCGACCGGCCCAGCCCCCAGCGCGCGACGCAGCCGATCGGGGAAGCCGCCGGCTACTTCCAGCGGGGAAATCAGGTACAGCTGGCACGCTGGTCGGCGATCATCACGCTGGAACTGGCTGGCGAAATCGGGGTCGAGCGGGCCGAGGGGGTCGTCGTCATCAATCATTTGGCGGCCCTATCGCACTCAACCGTCATGCGCCAGCGTACCGGGCATTGGCGCGATGTCGAAATGCAGCACGTCCTCCCGCGCCCCCAATTTGGTATAAAGCGCGATGGCGGGGTCATCGCCGTGATCCGCCTGCACGAAAACCACCCACGCTCCACGCGCAGCGGCAGTGCGTTGAAGTGCTGCGATGAGCGCCGTCGCGATCCCTTGCCGCCGGTGGCTTTCAGCGACAGCCAGATCGTAGAGATAGATTTCGCTGCGTTCCTGTTCGGGCTTCGGGAGATCATAGGCAGTGATACCGCCGACCACCTCGCCGCCGTGGAGTGCAACCAGCGCGATGAAGCTGTCGCGGGCCAGAAGTTTTTCGAGATACGCATCAGACGGTGGCACCTCGCCATAGGTGACCCTGTCCTCAAAGGCATCGCCAAACACGTCCATCAACTGGCGCAGCAAAGCCCGGTCACCGCTGCCGAGCTGTCGAACCGTCATTGAACCACGGCGAGCAGGAAGCCGTCCCACTTTTTCGCCCCGACCGTCTGAACCGCAGTCGCGGTTAACCGCGGTTCGGCAGCAACCGCGGCGAACAAAGCGCGGGTGCCGATGATGCGGGGATCGTCGCTCTCGGCATCGAGCACCCCGCCCTCCCGCACGACATTGTCGACAATGATCGTGGTGCCCGGACGCGACAATGCCAGCGAGGCGTGCAGATAGGCAGTGTTCGACGGCTTGTCGGCATCGATAAAAATCAGATCGAATGGCCCCTCGCCCGCAGCGATCATCGCGGTAAGGGTGTCGACCGCTGCACCGATGCGCACCTCGACCTTCGCCTCCACGCCAGCCGCAGCGATATTGGCACGTGCAACTTCTGCGTGTTGTGGCTCTAGCTCCAGCGTCACCAGCTTGCCATCTGCCGGCAAAGCGCGCGCAAGGCAGATTGTCGAGTAGCCGCCGAGCGTGCCAATCTCGAGGATCTGCCGAGCCCCTGTCATTCGGGCATACAGATGAAGCATCTGCCCTTGCGCCGGCGAAACATCGATATCGGGCAACCCGGCGGTCGCATTTGCAGCCAGCGTTGCCGCCAGCACCGCATCCTCGCCGAGCAGATGACCGGCGATATAGCTGTCCACCACCTTCCAGGCGGGATCGGGGTCGATCAGGCCCGCGGGTTCGTCAGCGTTCATCGGCGCCCGATACAGCCGCAATCGCTGCATGGAAAGCGGCCGGGTCATCCAGCTTATGTGCAACCGCGTTGATTGTTCTGCCGGTCGGTAAAACGACGGGCTGGCGCAAATCGACCACGACACTGGGCCAGCTTGCCAGCGCTAGATTGAGCACATGGCGATCTTTGATGGTCGCTGAATCCCAATGCGACCTCAGTTTATCGATCTGTGCGACTGGCACCGCAATTGATTTCAGAAAGCCTGCCCGCATCGTCAGCACGCCGTCGGCAATCGTGACCGGCAGTCGCCGGAATGACCGCAACAAGGCGATCAACGTGATGACGAGCGACAGATCGATCACCCCGACGATGATAGCCGCCGTCCAGCCGAGCAGCGACACCACCACAAGATGGACGACCAGCAATTCAACAATGGCGATCCCGAGCAGAACACCTATCACCGGGCCAAGGCTGCGATGATAGGTGAACTCCATGACGCTTGCCTATTCCTCGCCCTTGTAGATCGCGACCAGCTTGTCGAGCATCGCCAGCGCGTCGGCGCGGGGGCGCTGGAAAGTATTGCGGCCGATGATCGATCCATTGCCGCCACCGTCGCGGATATCGCGGGCGTCCTGATAGACAGCATCGGCACCCTTGGCCGCGCCGCCGGAGAACACCACAATCCGACGCCCCGCAAAGCAGCTCTGCACGACATGCGCGACGCGCTTGGCCTGGGTGGAGCCGTCGATGCCCTCATAGGCCTTTTTGGCGTCATCCTGCTCGATATGGTCGCTTGGCAGCTTCACCTTGATAATGTGCGCGCCAAGCAGCGCCGCCATATGCGCGGCATAAGCACCGACATCGAGCGCGAGCTCGCCCTTTTTGGACAGCTTGCCCCCGCGTGGGTACGACCAGATCACGGTCGCAATGCCAACCGACTTGGCGTGGTCCGACATTTCGCGGATCTGCTCCATCATCGCGAAAACGTCGTCGGAGCCGGGATAAATGGTAAAGCCGATCGCCGAACAACCAAGCCGCAGAGCATCATCGACGCTGCCTGTCAGCGCCTGATTGATCTGCGTCGCCCAGCTGTTGGATGAATTGACTTTCAGGATCGTCGGGATCTGGCCTGCAAAGGTCGCCGCGCCTGCCTCGATCATGCCAAGCGGTGCTGCATAGGCCGAAAGCCCCGCATCGATCGCGAGCTGGAAATGGTAATGCGGATCATATGCCGGTGGATTGACCGAAAAGCTGCGCGCAGGGCCATGTTCGAAACCTTGGTCGACAGGCAGGATGATCATCTTGCCGGTGCCGCCCAGCCGCCCATGCATCAGCATGCGCGCCAGGTTCGCCTTCACGCCGGGTGAATCGGATTCGTAATTGGCGAGAATCGCCTTCACGGTCGGCGTCATCGGGGTCCCCTTCGCTTTTGTGCAGTATCTACGCGGTTGTTAGCGGCGTGATCACCAGGGGGCAACGCCTGCAAAGCGGCAAAATCACCAATCGCTGCAGAAGTTCAGGCCGGTTCGGCGGCGAGCTTGGCGTCTTCATTCACCGCGCGACGCTCTGCGGTCTTTTCGGCACGGCTGGCCATTTCGTCCCACGCCTTGGCAGCACGAAGATAGCGGTCGCGCACATTGTCGAGGGTAGCAAGCGCGGCATCTGCAGCGGCCTGTTCGGCACGCTCGCGGCAAAAGGGTGCTGTGGTCGTCAACGCGGCCCTCCTCGAATGGGATAGTAGTTGTGAAAAAGGGGAGAAGGGCGATCACCCTGCCCCCCTTGATCAATTACGCTGCGGAGAGATTGACCGCAGACATCTTGCCGCGGCGATCCTGCTCCAGCTCGTAAGAAACGCGCTGTTCCTTGTCGAGCGTGCGCATGCCAGCTGCTTCAACGGCACTGATGTGCACGAAAGCATCGTTGCCGCCGTCCTCGGGTGCAATAAAGCCATAGCCCTTGTCGGCGTTGAAAAATTTCACGGTGCCAATCGGCATAGTCGTAGTTCCTTGAGTAGATCCGGCGCCACGTTCTTGTGGGTCACACCGGTTGGGGCCGATATTGAGAAGACGGCGTGTCGCCCGGCCCCGGCCGACGCGCCGAAACGGCTAGCAGGACGTCGGCAGTGCCGGCGCCTTGCGGAAACGGTAACGAGCATGCTTCTCCGCGATCAGCTCGGCATAGCCGCGCGCCAAACCAGCATGCGCGGCCCGCGCGCTGCGGCTCTCGGCACGCTCTGCGTTGACGAGCGATATCTGCTCACGCCGGAAAAGATAATTGAGATCCACGAACACCGCTCCTCAGGGACTTTTACAGGGAGCGCACAGGTCTCTCAGTCACGGGAGAAGAAGATGGGGTACTCGAGTGATGGCGAAGGCATAGCACAGCTTGCCGGGAAAGTCGCATCAATAGTTCGGAATGGCGATCAACCGTGCAAAAGCGCCGCTACACCGGGCAGCGTCTTGCCCTCCATCCATTCGAGAAACGCGCCGCCAGCGGTGGACACGAACGTGAAATCTTCGGCAACGCCCGCCTGGTTGAGCGCGGCGACGGTATCGCCTCCACCCGCCACCGATACCAGCGAACCGCTCTGCGTCAGGGCAGCTGCGGTCCATGCCAGTGCGATCGTCGCGGTATCGAACGGTGGCGTCTCGAACGCGCCGAGCGGCCCATTCCACACCAGCGTCCGGCAGGTCTTGAGCACATCGGCGAGCGCCTCGGTCGCAGCCGGACCGATATCGAGAATCATCTCGTCGGCCGCCACCTCATGGACATTCACCGTCCGCACCGGCGGATTCGCACGGAATTCTTTTGCGACAACCACGTCGTAGGGCAAATGTATCGTGCAGTTTGCGCGCTCGGCGGCAGTGAAAATGCCTTCCACCGTCGCGATCAGATCATGCTCGCACAGCGACTTGCCGACATCGACCCCGCGCGCTGCCAGAAACGTATTTGCCATGCCGCCGCCGATGATCAGGTGATCGACCTTGTCGACCAGATGGGTCAGCACATCGAGCTTCGACGACACTTTCGCCCCGCCGACCACGGCCGCGACCGGATGCTCGGGCTTGCCCAATGCCTTTTCGAGTGCATCGAGTTCGGCTTCCATCGCGCGCCCCGCAAAGCTCGGCAGCACATGGGCTAGCCCCTCGGTCGAAGCATGGGCGCGGTGTGCGGCGGAGAAGGCATCGTTGACGTAGAAGTCACCTAGCGCGGCAAAGCGGGCCACTATGGCCGGGTCGTTCTTTTCCTCACCGCCGAAGAAACGGGTATTCTCAAGCACCGCGATATCGCCGGGAGCCAGCTTGGCCACCGCCGCGGCGTCGCCCTCCCAATCGACATAATGGACCGGACGGCCAAGCACATCGGCATACGCCGATGTCACCTGCGACAGCGAAAACTCGGCGCTTGGCACTTTCGGGCGGCCGAAATGGGCGAGCACGAGCACAATCGCCCCGCGATCTGCCAGTTCGGCCACGGTCGGCACCGTCGCGCGCAACCGGGTATCGTCGCTCACCGCGCCATCGACCATCGGTACGTTCAGGTCTTCGCGGACAAGCACGCGCTTACCGGCAATGTCACCCATATCGTCGAGCGTGCGAAACCCCTTCAACCCACCGTCTCCATCACCATTTCGACTTCAATCGTATCGCCGATCGCGATGTCTCCGCCACTCAGCACCCGCGTGCATACCCCGCCGCGCCAATCGAGGCTGAGCGCAGCCTGCAGGCCCGGCGCCAGCGCATCCATCCGGCTGCACGGATCGCATTCGACCATCACCATCAACCTGACATCGCCGATCCGCAGCACCGTGCCGGGCACCTGCGGCAGATCGAGCCCGTCGACCAGGATGTTCGCGCGCCGTGCCGACCAGGGCAGATCGATGCCGATTTCGGCCGTCGCTTTATCCCAGTCTGCCCGTTCGATCAGCGTCACTTGCCGTCGATTGCGCCCGCCGGGCTTGAAGCGGCCCTTGCAATCGCCCTCTACCCCGCGTTCGGGCGTGATCATCGCGCGGCTGATCTCCTCGATCGGCGCGCGCGAATAGGCGTGGCGCGCCAGGCCTGCGATCACGCCCTCTGCCATGTTAGAGAAACGCCGCCATCGCCTTGGCGGTATCGACCATGCGGTTCGAAAAGCCCCATTCATTGTCGTACCAGCTCACCACGCGAACCAGTTTGCCGTCGATCACAGCCGTTTCCAGGCTGTCGACCGTCGACGATGCCTGATCGTGCATCAGATCGATCGAAACGAGCGGCTCATCGGTATAGGCGAGGATGCCCTTAAGCGGCCCGCTTTCGGATGCTGCCTTCAGGATCGCGTTGACCTCTTCCTTAGTCGTGTCGCGGCCCGGCGTGAAGGTCAGGTCGACCAGCGACACATCGGGCACCGGCACGCGGATTGCCGAACCATCGAGCTTGCCCTTCAGTTCGGGCAGCACCTCACCCACTGCGCGCGCTGCGCCGGTTGTGGTGGGGATGATCGACATCGCGGCTGCCCGCGCACGACGCGGATCGCTGTGGACCTGATCGAGGATCTTCTGGTCGTTTGTATAGGCGTGCACCGTCGTCATCAGCCCGCGCTCAATGCCGATCGCGTCGTTGAGCACCTTGGCGACCGGCGCGAGGCAATTGGTGGTGCAGGATGCGTTGGAGACGATCACGTGATCGCCGGTCAGCTTGTCATGGTTGACGCCGTAGACCACCGTCAGGTCGACACCCTTGCCGGGTGCCGAGATCAGCACCTTCTTCGCACCGGCATCGAGGTGCTTCTGGCAGCTTTCCCGATCGGTGAAAAAACCCGTGCATTCAAGGACCAGATCGACCCCCAGTTCCTTGTGCGGAAGATTCGCCGGATCACGCTCGGCAGTCACGCGAATGCGCTTGCCGTCCACGACCAGATCATTGCCCTCGGCCGAGACCGATCCGGGATATCTGCCGTGCACGCTATCGCGGCTGAACAGCCAGGCATTCGCCTTGGCATCGGCCAGATCGTTGATCGCGACCAGTTCGAGGCCCGTATTGCCCTGCTCGAGCATCGCCCGTGCGACGAGGCGCCCGATGCGCCCGAAACCGTTGATCGCTACCTTGATCGTCATCGAAATAACTCCGTCAGTTCTGTAATTTGGTAATGATCTGCGGCACGATTGCGTCGGCCGTCAGCCCGAAATGCTCATAAAGCGCGTCGATCGGCGCAGACGCACCAAAGGTGTCGATGCCGAACCGCAGCCCGTTATCGCCTGTGTAGCGTTCCCAACCCAGGGTCGTTCCTGCTTCGATCGACACGCGCAGTACATCTGCGGGCAGCACGTCCGCCCGGTACGCTGAATCCTGCGCATCAAAGCGCGACCAGCACGGCATCGACACGACATCGGCACCAATCCCCTGTGCTTCGAGTGCCGCTGCGACCGCGACTGCAATCTGCACTTCGGACCCCGTGGCGATCACGACCACCTGGCGTGCTGCAACCGCCGACCGCAGCCGATACGCGCCCTTTGCGCTCAGCATGTCGCCGCCTTCACGCAGTTGCTGCAAATTCTGGCGAGTTAGCGCGAGCAACCCAGGGCCATCCTGCTTGGCCAACGCCAGCGCCCAGCATTCCGCTGTCTCGACCGAGTCAGCGGGGCGATACACATCGAGGTTCGGGATCATCCGCATGCTCATGACATGCTCGATCGGTTGATGCGTCGGGCCGTCCTCGCCGAGCCCGATCGAATCATGCGTCATCACATAAATGGCCCGCGTGCGCTGCAGCGCCGATAGCCGGATCGCCGGACGGGCATAATCGGAGAACACCAGGAAAGTGCCGCCATAGGGGATCACGCCGCCGTGCAGCGCCATGCCGTTCATCGCTGCGGCCATGCCGAATTCGCGGATGCCGTAATAGACATAACGTCCGGCATAGTTGTCGCGGGTCAGCGGGGCTTGCACCTTGGCCTTGGTGTTGTTCGATCCGGTAAGATCGGCCGATCCACCGACCAGCTCGGGCATTGCCGCCGCCAGCCCTTCGAGGACGAGCTCGGATGCTTTGCGAGTCGCGACCGAGGCGGGCATCTTGTCCCAGGTCGAGAATGCCCAGCCCGTCGCGTCCTCGAGGTCGACAGCGCCTGCTATCCGGCGGCTGAATTCGTTAAGATCTAAATGACTTGCGAGCCGCTGCGTCCACTCAGCCTGAACCCCGGCACCACGAGCGCCAAACTCGGTCCAGGCAGCTTTAATCTCTGCCGGAATCTCGAACGGCGCATGCGGCCAGCCAAGCGTTTCGCGCGCCGCTGCCACCTCAGCGCCGCCCAGTGCAGCACCGTGGGTAGCCGACGTGCCCTGCTTGTTGGGCGCCCCCTTGCCGATGATCGTCTGGCACCGGATCAGCGATGGGCGCGGATCAGCAAGTGCTTCCTCGATCGCGCGGGCCACATCATCGCCGTCATGCCCGTCGCATTCAGCGACATGCCAGCCCGAAGCCCGGTACCGCGCCGGAATATCCTCGCTCGACGAAAGGCTGACCGCGCCGTCGATCGTGATCTTGTTATCGTCCCACAGCACGTTCAGCCGACCGAGACTCAGATGCCCGGCGAGGCCAACCGCCTCATGGTTCACGCCTTCCATCAGGCACCCGTCACCAGCGACCACCCAGGTGCGGTGATCGACCAGATCGTCGCCGAAGGTTGCATTCAAATGCCGCTCGGCCAGTGCCATGCCCACCGCCATCGCGACGCCCTGCCCCAACGGCCCGGTCGTACATTCGACACCCGCCAGCTCGAAATTCTCGGGGTGCCCCGCACAGGGGCTGCCGAGCTTGCGGAATTGGCGGATGTCGTCGATCGTTGGCCGCGCATAGCCGGTCAGGTGCAGCAGCGAATAGATCAGCATCGATCCGTGCCCAGCCGATAGCACAAAGCGATCGCGATCAGGCCAGCGCGGATCGGCAGGGTTGAATTTCAGATAACGGGTGAACAACACCGTTGCCGCATCGGCCATGCCCATCGGCATGCCAGGATGCCCAGAATTTGCCGCTTCTACGGCGTCCATCGACAGCGCGCGAATGGCATTGGCGAGATCGGTCGGCGTAACGCCCATCGGATTCTTCCCGGATTGCCGGCAGGCGTCCAAAACGCAGCAGAAACCGGCAGGTGAACAATGACGCGCGTCTTTGCGGTGGCGGGGCCGCGCCGTCAACCTTGTGATCGATTCGCAGCTTGCCGTGCGGTGCCGCCATGCTAGGCTAACGCCCATGGTCGACGCGCAAACCCAGTCGGCAGCGGATCGGATCGATCGCGCTCTTGCCCGAATCGAGGCGGCCCTTGCTGACCGTCCTGCGCCTGACGACACCCTGGCCAAGCGCCACGCTGCCCTGAAGCACAGCATGGCTGAGGCCGTGCGCGTGCTCGACGGCGTGCTCGCCGATCGCGCCGAATAATGGCCGAAGTCGTCCTGTCGATTGGCGATCGCCAGCACCGCATACCGTGTCGGGATGGTAGCGAAGATCAGTTTCGCCGGATCGCCACGAAGCTCGATTCACGCTGGGCCGCTGCCGAACGCGCCTCGGGCGGGATGAACGCCGAACGATCGATGCTCTATGTCGCGCTGATGCTCGCCGATGCGTTGGATGAAGCCGAACGACGTGTGGCCCCCAGCGACCCCGCGCAGATGGCGACGCCCAGCGCTGACCTGCCCGATCTCGAACGATTGGCCGATCGGCTGGAGGCAATTGCCGCCGCCCTTGAGAAACCACCCGAAAGCGCCTAAATGCATACGCGGCGGGTACTGCCCGGTACGAGCTTCACGAACATCCCTGAGGCGATTATTCTTCCTAGGGGGCTGTCCCTTCGCGGATCCTGGTCCGAGAACATGGTCCCCACCTGACGTTACTGGCGTCAGAGGATATTCAGGCAAACGGCCATGGTGGTCCCGCCACTCCTCCCGGCCGGGAGAATGAAATGTCGCATCGTTTGAAGGCTGAATTGCGCGACGATATGCGGCGCAAACGGCTAGCCTATGCTAAAGTCGGGCCGCCGATCATCCCGCCGCATGATTATCTCGATCGATTGACCGGTCGCGGCACCATTGCCGGTTACATTGCGATGCCTGGCGAGGCGGACCCAAACATTCTGATGATTGCCGCCCGCAACCGCGGCTGGACGGTCGCGCTGCCTCATATCACCAGCCGCGCCAACCCGATGCGCTTCCTGACCTGGCATGAGGGCGATCTCCTCGTTGCGGGACCGATGGGTGTGCGCCAACCCGATGCCGATGCCGAACCAGTCGAACCAGATATCGTCCTCACCCCATTGCTTGTGTTTGACCGGGCGCTCAACCGGCTGGGCCAGGGGGCAGGCTATTATGATCGTGCCTTTGCTGACCTTCCGGCGGTATTGAGGATCGGCATCGCCTGGTCCATCCAGCGAGTCGATGCGTTGCCTGTCGACCCGTGGGATGTTCCGCTTCACGGCGTCATTGATGAATATGGCTGGAACCGTCCGGAGCAGAACTTATGACCCCAAGCTGGCGTAAACCTGCGGGCGCGCTGATCATGATCGCCTCGATTTTCATCTGGGCGGTGCTGATTGCCAGCCTGGCGGACACGATTTCGGGCTGGCCCGTGGGGGTGCAGATGGCGTTTTATGCCTTTGTCGGCATCGTCTGGATTATGCCGATGAAGCCTCTGTTGCTGTGGATGGAAACCGGGCGCTGGCGCGTCTAGTCACGCTGCCATTCCATCACATGAGCGTAGGGCACCCGGCGATAGCGATCGGCCTTGGCGTGATCGCCGCCAGTCGGCGCAGGTTCCTGAAACAGCGTCAGCCGCAAGCCCGCATCGATCAGCAGCGACATATAGGTCGACATAGGGCGGTGCCAGTTGACCACATCGATACCTTTCCAGGCCGCTCGAACGGGTCGAGCATCGAGATAAGCGTCGATGGGAAAGTCGCGCGGACGGCCGCGCCAGTCGGTGCGCCATCCGCGCCCATCATTGGCCGTATTGAAACTGTTGAGGTTGGCAATCAGCAACGTCCCCCCCGGCGCCAGCACACGGGCGATTTCGGCGATGGCGGGCTCGATATCGTCGATGTCGATCAGGCTTAGATAGGAAATCACGAGATCAAAGCTCCTATCGGCGAAATCGAGCCCTTCAGCATGACCGACCCGATAATCACCCCGAGCATCGCGGCGCTTTGCTTCGGCAATCAGCGACGGCGACGGATCGATGCCCGTCGTACTGCCGACAAGCGGGGCGATCAGCCGACAGAATCGGCCCTCACCGCAGCCGACATCGAGCGCGCACTGAAAGCCCCGCCCCTCGATTCGCGCCAGCATGGGAGCGTCGAGAACGTAGCGGCGCGTGAAATCACCCGCGTCGCCTTGTGATGCGATCCAGGCAGCGGCGGATTTTTCCCAGGCGTCGCTCATCCTGTGGTCGCTCGCCCCGAAATGTAATGAATTGCGCGCTATGGCGCGAGTGACGGGGCTCGAACCCGCGACCTCCGGCGTGACAGGCCGGCGCTCTAACCAACTGAGCTACACCCGCTTGTAAAGCGTGAGGCGCGGCAACTAGTTTAGCTACCGGGCAGTGTCAACCGTCGAGAGCGCGATCGCCAACAGGCTTACCCCTAGGGACTCCGCGACGCCCGCTCGTCGCGTCGCCGCTGGTGATCGAGCGTGCCGTGTTCAAACAGGAATCCGGCGATATCGGGCTGCCCTGCTGCGCCGATCACTGTCTGCAGGATGATCAGCAACGGCACCGCCAGCAGCGCACCCGGCGTGCCCCACACCCACCCCCAGAAGCTCAGGGAAATCAGGATCATGATCGGGTTGATCGTCAGCCGGTGACCGACGATCAGCGGGGTGATCGCGTTCGCCTCCACCAAATGCGCGCCAATGACGATGAAGGCGGGTATCAGCGCCACCCACAGATCGCTGAACACCATCAATCCGCCCAGCGCGAGCAGAAGCGCCGCGACGATCGGTCCGAAATAGGGCACGTAATTGAGCAGCGCGACGATGCCGCCCCACATCAGCGGATAGGGCATCCCCATCAGCCACAGCGCAAACGCCACGAACAGCCCGAGCGACAGGTTGATCGCGGTGATGGTGCCCAAATAAGAGGACGTATCGTCGACCACGTCCTGGATCACCCGGGCGGTCGCCATCGCGCCATCAAAGCTCGACCGGCTGGTGATCGTCCGCCGCCGCAGCCGAGTCCAGCCCGACAGGAAGAAGAACACCACCAGGGTGCCGAAGAAAATCTGGATGAACACGGTCGGCGCGGCGCTGGCGATCAGTTCGATCAGCGAGCGCGGCGGCACGTTGGTCGCCTGTGCCACGCTCGCCATCTTTTCGGCGCCGCCTGCCGCCAGCCGCATCGCGGTATCATCGACATATTTGTTGAGGCTCGAATAGAGATCGAGCAGCGGCTTGATGTTCATCTGAATCTGCCCGATCTTTTCGGGTAGCTGGCGGAAAAACTGCGCGGCGGGCACGATGATCGCGGCGAGCGCGATGTTCGCCGCCGCGAGGAACAGCAGCACGCAGAGCAGCGACGCCAGCGCCGCGGGCACGCGCCGCCGCTCCAGCCATTCGAGCACAGGCACCAAAGCCACCGCGATTACCAGCGCCGCGGTGACGGGCAGGAAAAACTCCGCCCCCGCCTTCAGCGCAAACGGCAGTGCCAGTGCCAGCCCGAGCCCGGCGATCAGCGTCAGCGAGGCGAGCAGCCGATCACGCCGCAATGTTTCCGCATCGAGCGCGCTTGCCCGCGCATCAGGAGCCGGCACCCCTACCCCCATCACCGGCGCCGCCGCCGGGGCTCGCGGGGCAGCGTTCACCGACGCCGCCGGTGCGGGCTGATCGTCGGGGGCTGCTGCCATGGGTCCGGGCGTGTCTTCCATGATGCTTCTCTAGCGGCATTCCACTCGCTTGTAATCCCGGCTAGCGTGCCCCCATGAGCGACCTGATCCTTGTCATCGATGAAGGCACCACCTCCACCCGGGCGATGGTGTTCGACCCCAGCGGTACATGCCTGGCCACCCATGCTGCTGAACTGACGCAGCATTATCCGCAGCCCGGCTGGGTGGAGCATGACGCCGCCGAAATCTGGGAACGCACTTTGGCGGTGACTCAGCGAGCGATCGACGCGGTCGGCGGCGGCGAGAAAATCGCGGCGATCGGCATCACCAATCAGCGTGAGACGGTGGTATTCTGGGACAAGACGACCGGCGAACCGCTCGCCCCCGCCATCGTCTGGCAGGATCGCCGCACCGCGAGCATCTGCCGTGACCTGAAGGACGCGGGGAATGAGGGCGCGGTGCAGGCCAAGACCGGGCTGCTGCTCGATCCCTATTTCAGCGGCAGCAAGATCGGCTGGGCGATGGCCAACTGGCCGCAGCTGGCCGAGGCGGGCGACAGGCTGGCGATCGGCACGGTCGAAAGCTGGCTCGTCTGGAAGCTCACAGCCAATGAAAACCGGGGCGGCCTCCACATCACCGATGCGACCAACGCCAGCCGTACCGCGCTGATGGCGATTGGCAGCGGCGGGTGGGACGACGGGCTGATCGACCTGTTCGGCGCGCCCGCCCGCGCGCTGCCCGAGATTGTCGACTGCGCCGGGCGCTATGGCGAGACTACGCTGTTCGGCGCGGCCATCCCGATCTGCGGCATGGCGGGCGACCAGCAAGCGGCGACCATCGGCCAGTCCTGCCTTGCCCCCGGCCAGACCAAGGCGACCTTCGGCACCGGCGCGTTCATCCTCACGCAGGCGGGCAGCACCCCGCCGCTCTCCCGCCACCGACTGCTCTCCACCGTCGCGTGGCAGCTGGGCGGCAAGCGGGCCTATGCGCTGGAGGGTTCGGTGTTCGTGGCGGGCAGCCTGATCAAATGGCTGCGCGACTCAGTGGGCCTGATCGGAACCGCGGCGGAGACCGAGGCGCTTGCCCGCAGCGTGGCCGATAATGGCGGGGTCTATCTGGTCCCGGCGCTATCCGGCCTGGGCGCGCCGTGGTGGCAGCCAGAGGCGCGCGCGAGCATCTCCGGCCTCAGCTTCACCAACACCCGCGCGCACATCGTCCGCGCCGCGCTGGAGGCGATGGCGCACCAGGCGCATGACCTGAAAACCGCGTTCGCGGCGGACGGGGTCGACTGGGCGAGCCTTCGCATCGATGGCGGCATGGTCGCCAACAACTGGATGGCGCAGGACATGGCGGACATCCTTGGCATCACCGTGGAACGCCCCGCCTTCGCCGAGACGACCGCGCTGGGCGCCGCGATGCTGGCGGGCGTGGGGAGCGGGCTGTTCAGCGGGCTGGAGGAAGCCAGCGCCATGCGCGGCGCGGTGGAGGTGTTCGAGCCGGGCATGGACGGGGATACGCGCGAGGCGCGGCTGGCGGGGTGGCAGCGCGCGGTGGAGAGCGTGGTGGGCTTGGCCGGGGCGTAAAGTTGCGGGGGTGAAGTTGCGGAAGTTGCGGGTTGCCATCGCTTTTTTGCAGGCGGGCGCGGTGTGGGGGTGATGGGGTAGTTTGAGGGTGCTCAAAGGTTATGAAGGTTATGACCTATTGGGAAAAATTCGGTCGCGTATGGGGTGAGGCGCGGATCGAAGCGATCGACGGATTGGGAGAGAGCGACGATGGGAAAGAGCGTTGTAGCCACCCTAAAGTGTAGACGATGGATACATATCAGAATGGGGGCTTGTAGGAAAGTTTTGCACTAAACTGCTGGTTGATCCGTTGGATCAGTGGACCAAATGGTTTGGCCGATGTTGGGCCGTTTGCGGAATGTCGGCTTTTGGGACGACTCGCAGGCTTAGCGGACATTCGTCTGGCCGTCCGGGCTCGGCAGCTTCCGACCCATTTTAGTCATTTAGAAATCAAGTAGACGTGCTCAAAAGCGGGCCGACAGTTTCCCGTGTGGTAGGAAGGGGTTGATCATTCTCTCGGCTGCATGGTTCATGGCGGACGTACCGCAAACTGAATTTCGCCGCGACCGACCCCGGTGAGGCTCAGCTACACATGGAGCTGCAAGAGCCCGAAAGCACCCATAAGTCCGGGCCACAATTTCGCGGACTTAAGGCACGTAAAGCCAAAGTCCGCTTAAATCGAAACAGCTTGTCTCGCGGCGCTACGGGACTTAGAAAAACGGAGCCTCAATTCGAACGATCGGAATGATGCATAAAAGTTGACGTGCTCCCCTGAAACTCCGCCAGTCTGAGCTAGAGTCCTTCATGAAGGAGGACGACGATGAAGCGCAGCAGATTTACCGAGGAGCAGATCATA
>NZ_NCGB01000030.1:0-34287 GCF_002278865.1 Sphingomonas sp. 28-62-11
TTTATCGTATTTTGGCTGACTTTTGGCTTGGCGATGTGTACAATTAGGTTGATAGGTCGAACTATTATTTTACCGGTATTCATACATTCGGCTTGGAACTGCAGTATAATTATTATTAGTCTTCTGGTTGGTGAATAATTTTCCGACGGTAGATTTGTGATTGTGAGGCAAGCAGGTATCAGATTATTGCTGTTCCGTAATCAGGTTGATCGGCATTGCGGTGCGGCTATCCAGTCACGACAAAAGCTACGTTGATTGGGACAATGATGATGGTCATCCCGACCGCACGCTGTTGCGCCGGCGCGTTGCGGGTTTCGTGCTCGCAATCGCTATCGAGGTGCTGCTCGTCCTAGTGCTGCTGACGCTTGGCCCACCCAAATTCGGCGATTCGCGCGGCGATGGCCGCCCGAAGACCTTCACCATCACCCAGACCGCCGACAAGGCCGAAACCAAGGAACGCCCCGCGCCCAAGCGCGCCGCAAAGGTGACGCCCAAGACGCCCCCGCCACCGCCCGCGCCGGTGCCGCCACCCACGCCGCTCGGCCCGATCCCCGGGCTGCTGGTGCTGACCAAACAGGAATATGCCGCCGCCGATGTCGGCAAGATCAAGTCGCAGCGTGCCGAAATGGCCGAAGCCGCGCCTGAGGGCAGCGATGCGAATGACACGGAGGTGGCCGGCAGGGGCCCGAACGGCGAGCCGCTTTACTACGCCGAATGGTACCGCGAGCCGACCGAAGCCGAGATGGCCTTTTACATCCCGAAAGGCCTGCGCGGCGGCTCCGCGCTGATCGCGTGCAAGACTGCGCCGAAGTACCGTGTCGAGGATTGCCAGCTGCTCGGCGAATCCCCGGCCGGCACGGGCCTTGCGCGCGGCGTGCGCGAAGCCGCCTGGCAATTCCGCGTCCGCCCGCCGCGTAAAGGCGGCAAGCTGCTGATCGGGGCGTGGGTGCGGATCAAATTTGATCTGGTGGGGCGGCCCGCCGGGTGATGCCGGGCCCGGTTGAAAAACCTCTGTCGGACAGCGCAAGCGCTATTCAGTCACCGCTTTGGTCGTCAGCGGCACCACGGCAGTCGGCATTGCCGCATCCGCCCGCGATGCCCCCACACTATCCCATGCGTAAAGCGCGCAGCCTGCCCAGATGAGCACGAAGGTGGCGGCCTGATCGGCGCGCAGCGGCTCGCCGAACACCAGCACTGCAAGGCCGAACTGGATCGACGGCGACATGAACTGGAGCAGCCCGATGGTGGTATAGCGCAGCCGCCGCGCCGAGGCCGCAAACATCAAAAGCGGCAGCGCGGTGATGATGCCCGATAGGATCAACAGCCAGTCGGTCGCGCCGCCCTCGCCGAAACTGCCGCGCCCTGCACTCCCCTCGATCAGCAGATAACCGAGCAGGAACGGCGCAAGCAGCACCGTCTCCACCGTCAACCCGCCCAGCGCATCTATCGCGGCAACCTTGCGGATCAGCCCGTAAATGCTGAACGAGGCGGCAAGAGTGAGCGAAATCCAGATCGCCCCGCCCTCGATAATCGCCAGCGCAACCACGCCGGTGGCCGCGATGCCGATCGCGATCCCCTGCCAGCGGCGCAGCCTTTCGCCGAGCAGCAAGGTGCCGAACGCGACATTGACCAGCGGGTTGATGAAATAGCCAAGGCTCGCCTCAATCACATGGGCGTTCTGCACCGACCAGATGTAAACGAGCCAGTTGACCGCGATCATCAGCGCGCTCGCCATCAACAGCAACAGCGTTCGCCCGCGTGCCGCGGCGAGGATGGGCCTGACCTGCTTGGTGATCACCACCAGAAACAACAGGAACAGCACCGACCACACCACCCGGTGCGACAACAACTGCAATGAGGGAACATTTCCCAGCAGCCGCAGATAAAGTGGCAGCAAGCCCCAGGAGAGATACGCGCCGACCCCCAGGATCAGCCCGGAGCGCAGCTTGGTTTGATCCGCGGTCGTCATCGCGCCGCCATGCCCGGCGCGCGGGCGAGCGGCAAGCAAGCAACGCTATCGGACGGGCTAATAATTTGCACGTTGGGCTAATCCAACCCCCGTTCGCCCTGAGCGAAGTCGAAGGGCACGCGAAGCGAGTAGGCTTCGACTTCGCTCAGCCCGAACGGAGGGGGGAAGTCAGCCCTCAATCCGCGAACAGCAGCACCGGCGTCTCGAGATATTTCTTGAGCAACTGGACAAAGCTCGCCGCGTCCCAGCCATCGACCACGCGGTGATCGCAGCTGATCGACAGGTTCATGAGCTTGGCGCGGACGATCTCGTCGCCGACAAAAACCGGCCGCTCGACTATCTTGTTCGGGCCGATGATCGCGACCTCAGGGCGGTTGATGACTGGCGTCGTCGCAATGCCGCCCAGCGGGCCGAGCGAGGTGATCGTCAGCGTGGAGCCCGAAAGCTCGTCGACCTTCGCCTTGCCGGTGCGCGCGGCCTCTGCCAGCCGACCGATCTCGCTTGCCAGCTGCCAGACGTTTCGGTCCTGCGCATCGCGGATCACCGGCACCATCAGCCCGGCGGGGGTCTGCGTCGCCATGCCGAGATGGACCGCGCCGTGGCGCGTCACCACGCCGGCTTCGTCATCGTAGCGCGCGTTAATCATCGGGAAATCGGGGATCGCCTTGCAGATCGCGACGATCAGCAGCGGCAGCATCGTCAGCTTCGGTCGGCTCCCGCGATTGTCGTTCAGGTCGGCGCGCATCGCCTCTAGCGCAGTCACGTCGATCTCGTCGACATAAGTGAAATGCGGGATGTTGCGCTTGGCCGCCTGCATATTCTCGGCGATCTTGCGGCGCATGCCGATGACCTTGATCGGTTCATCAGCGCGCGCACGGCTGGCGTGCGGGGCATGATAACCCTGGCCCGATTGATAGCGCAGATAGGCGTCCAGATCGGCGTGGCGGACCCGGTCTGCGTCGGTTTTCACGTCGGCGAGGTCGATACCCAGATCGGCTGCGCGGGCGCGGACAGCGGGGGAGGCGAGGACGGGCGCCGAAGAAACCGATTTGTGCTCCTGCGCAGGCAGGAGCCCAGGATCGCTGGCGCTGCGCTCTTGGTTCTGGGCTCCTGCCTGCGCAGGAGCACTATCGCTGCTGGGTGTCCCGACAGCCACTTCACCAACGCCCGGATTTTCAGCGCCATATTGTTCGGCGACCTCGACCCGTTCGGCGCTCGGCGGGGCCGCCTTCAGCTCGGCAGACGCTTCGTCGCGAAGCGCGGGCGCTTCTTCGGCGGAGAAATCGCCATCCGTTTCGATCACCACCAACGCCGCGCCGATCGACACCTGATCGCCGACTTCGCCCGCCAGCTCCACCACCACGCCCGACACCGGCGATTCCATCTCGACGGTGGCCTTGTCGGTCATCATGTCGGCGATCTGCTGATCTTCCTCTATCCGGTCGCCCACCGCGACGTGCCAGGCGACGATTTCGGCTTCCGAAATGCCTTCGCCGATATCGGGAAGCTTGAACGTGAACCGCGCCATTATGCGTCCTTCATGATTTTCTTGAGGGCCTCACCAATCCGGACCGGCCCCGGGAAATAGGCCCATTCCAGGCTGTGCGGATAGGGTGTGTCAAAACCCGTCACGCGCTCGATCGGCGCTTCGAGATGGTAGAAGCAGCGTTCCTGCACCTGCGCCGACAGCTCCGCGCCAAACCCGCTGGTCCGTGTCGCTTCGTGGACGATCATGCAGCGTCCGGTTTTCTTCACTGATGCCGCTATCGTCTCGATATCGAGCGGCACCAACGTGCGCAGATCGATCACCTCGGCATCCACGCCAGCCTCGTTCATCACCGCGAGCGCGACATGCACCATTGTGCCGTAGGCGAGCACGGTCAGCGCCTCCCCCGCGCGCACGATCTTCGCTTTGCCCAGGTCGATCTTGTAATAACCCGTCGGCACCTCGCCTGCCGGGTGCTGCGACCAGTTTTGCGTCGGTTTGTCCCAATGCCCGTCGAACGGCCCGTTATAGATGCGCTTGGGTTCGAAGAAGATCGTCGGATCATTATCCTCGATCGCGGCGATCAACAGGCCCTTGGCGTCATAGGGGGTCGACGGGATCACCGTCTTCACGCCCGACACATGGGTGAAAATACCCTCGGGCGATTGCGAATGGGTCTGCCCGCCGAAAATGCCGCCGCCAAAGGGGGAGCGCACGGTGATGGGCGCGGTGAACTCGCCGTTCGAGCGATAGCGCAGCCGTGCCGCCTCGCTCACCAGCTGGTCGAGTGCGGGATAGATATAATCGGCGAACTGGATTTCGGGCACCGGACGCAGGCCATAAGCCCCCATCCCCACCGCGACGCCAATGATGCCGCATTCGGTAATCGGCGTATCGAACACGCGCTGCTTGCCATATTTTGCCTGCAACCCTGCGGTTGCGCGGAACACGCCGCCGAAATAGCCGACATCCTCGCCCATCACGACGATATCGGGGTCGCGGTCCATCATGACGTCCATGGCGGAATTGATCGCCTGGATCATGTTCATGCGGGTGGTATTCAAGGTATCCGCCACTGTTGGATCCCCATCACGCCGGTTAGTCATACCACCCTCCCGTCACCCCGGCCTTGAGCCGGGGTCCCGCTATTCTTCAGCGGGCGAAAAGAAGCGGGACCCCGGCTCAAGGCCGGGGTGAAGAATGCAAAAATCAGGGACATCACTTCAGAGCCCATGGTCGGCCACTCGCGGTTTCCTCGGCGATCATCTGCGCCTGTTGTTCGCGCAGGTGCCAGGGCATTTCTTCGAACACGCCGTCGAACAGGCTGTCGAGCGGCTGGTGGAGACCGTGGCCGAGGATGCCGTTCTTTTCGGCTTCTTTTTGCGCTGCCTTCACCATTTCGGCGAGTTCGAGGTCTTGCGCCGCATGGCGCTCCTCATCCCATTCACCGATCGCGATCAGGTGATCGCGCAGCCGCTTGATCGGATCGCCAAGCGGCCAGGCATTGGGTTCCCCCGCCGATCGATATTGCCCCGGATCATCCGATGTCGAATGGCCTTCGGCGCGGTAGGTGAAATGCTCGATCAGCGTCGGCCCCTGGTTGGTGCGTGCACGCTCCGCTGCCCAGGCGGTGGCGGCATAAACCGCGAGCGCATCATTGCCGTCGACCCGCAGGCCGGCGATGCCATAGCCGATCGCGCGCGCCGCAAAAGTGGTCGATTCCGCCCCGGCGAACCCTGAAAAGCTGCTGATCGCCCATTGATTGTTGACGACGTTGAAGATCACCGGCGCGCGGTACACGCTGGCAAAGGTACAGGCGGAGTGGAAATCGCCCTCCGCGGTCGATCCTTCGCCGCACCAGGTGGCGGCGATCCGGGTATCGCCCTTGGCCGCACTCGCCATCGCCCAACCGACGGCTTGCGGATACTGGGTGGTAAGGTTCCCCGAAATGGAGAAGAAGCCGGCTTCCTTCACCGAATACATGATCGGCAGCTGCTTGCCCTGCAGCCGATCACCCTTGTTCGAATAAATCTGGTTCATCATGTCGACCAGCGACCAGCCGCGCGCGATCAGCAGGCCCTGCTGGCGGTAGGAAGGAAAACACATATCCTCGTAATCAAGCGCCTGCGCGGCAGCGACGGCGATCGCCTCCTCGCCGGTGCATTTCATGTAAAAGCTCGTCTTGCCCTGGCGCTGGGCGCGGAACATGCGCTCGTCGAACGCGCGGACCAGCGCCATGCTGCGCAGCATCTTGCGCAGCGCATCGGGTGACAGGCGCGGATTCCACGGGCCGACCGCCTGACCGTCATCATCCAGCACGCGGATCAGCGTATAGGCGAGCGGCGCAAAGCTATCGGGACGATCGGCCGTATCGGGGCGCGGGGCGCTGCCCGCCGGGGGCACATCGATATCAACGAAATCCACCGCATCGCCCGGCCGAAACCTCGGCTCGGGTACGTGCAGCGTCAGCGGTTGCAAATTGGCACGCGGCAAATCGCCAGCCATGGTCTCTCCAAATGCGAGCCCCGGCCTACCCGGGAATCGCTCATTGGCACCTTGTTATAAAATTTCAACGCCGATGGCGAGAGGGTCAGCGCCCACCAAAGGCAGCAATCGCCGCACGCGCGATCGGTTCACCCCATTCCTGGACGAAATGGCCACCATCGGGGATGATCATTGGGTCGGGACAGCCCCTGATCTGTTTGCGCAACGCCTCCATTTGCGTCGGCCCTAAAACCGGATCGGCTGCCCCCACCGCCATGAAGCTCGGCCCGCTCCAACGTTCGGACCAGAATTTCACGGCTTCACGACCGATCGCCGCGCCCGGCATGTCAGGCACGATCGGCACGAGCGCCGGGAAAATCTGCGCGCCTGCCTTGTAACTGGCATCGGGATAAGGCGCCTCATAAGCGGCGATCTCTGCGGGCGTCAGATGCGGCGTGCCGCGCGCAATCAATGCGCCGATCGGCAGATCGGGGGTGGATGCGGCATAAGCCTTCCACATCATGAAGCCCGGGCCGGGGGATGCGCCGGTGCCGATACCGGTGTTCATCACGATCAAGCGCTTGATGCGATCCTCGAAGCCCGGCGCGACCGGCAAGGTCAGGCCGATCAACCCGCCCCAATCCTGAACCACCAACGTGATGTTGGTCAGGTCGAGCCGCTCAACCAGCGCGATCAGCCAGTTGCGGTGGAAATCGAAGCTGTAATCCTCCTGCCGCACCGGCTTGTCCGACCGGCCAAAGCCAAGGAAATCGGGACAGATCACGCGCGCGCCGGTTTCGAGGAACACCGGGATCATCCGGCGATAGAGGAAGCTCCAGCTTGGTTCGCCGTGCTGACACAGGAACACACGATCGGCATCGGCAGGGCCAGCATCGATATAGGCGCTACGGAGCCCTTCATAACCCGGCAGATCATCGATATAGCGCACAGGAAAATCGAAATCAGGCACGTCCTTAAAGCGTTCGTCGGGTGTACGTTTTGCTTCGATCATCGGACGATTCCCTGAATTGGCATTATTCATGTCAATTTATCATCGGTGGCGTGGGTGGCAAGCGTGAATCGCCGATACGCACCGTCAGGGATCGTTAACCTGCATCATGCATTATGCCTCTCAGAAGGGAGCTACGTGATGCACATGCAGTCAATCACCCGCGCCAAGGCCCGCCCCGTTCGCCTACCCACGATCGATGCCGCGATCGGCATTCTGGTGCTTTCGGCATCGGCACTGATGCTTCTGCCCTCGCTGGCACTGTACGCGGTCTATGTCGCCGCGGCGCTGGTCGCGCGGGCATTCTGGAAGAACCCCCGCGCCGGGCGCTAAGCGCCGAACGGGTTTACCCTGCCCCCTCCCGTTCGCCCTGAGCGAAGTCGAAGCCTGTCCTGAGCGCCTGCCTTGGCAGGCAGTCGAAGGGGGCAAGCGCTGCGCAGGGGCTTCGACTTCGCTCAGCCCGAACGGCTCAGTATGGCAAACAGCAAGATGCTGCTCCTACCCCGCCACCACCGTCTGCTCGATCACCCCGAAAATCGGATGATGCCGATCATCTTCGGCCCAGATCCGCACCGTATCACCCGCCTTTAGAAACGGCGTCACGGCGGCGCCGCCCAGGATCGTCTCAACGGTGCGGACTTCGGCTAGGCACGCATAACCCACCCCGCCATCGGCAATCGGCTTGCCAGGGCCGCCATCGGCACCGCGATTGGATACGGTGCCGGACCCGATGATGGTCCCTGCCCCCAGCGCGCGCGTTTTGGCGGCGTGCGCGATCAGCGTGCCGAAATCGAAGGTCATGTCTTCGCCTGCCTCGACCCGGCCGAGCGGCTTGCCGTTCAGGTCGATCATCAGTTTGCGGTGCAACTTGCCGTCCTGCCACCAGTCGCCGAGAGAATCGGGAGTCACGAACACCGGCGAAAAGGCGCTGGCCGGTTTGGACTGGAAAAAGCCGAAGCCCTTTGCGAGTTCACCTGGGATCAAGTTGCGCAGCGACACATCGTTGGTCAGCCCCACCAGCCTGATGCTCGCCAGAGCCTCTTCACGGCTCGCGCCCATCGGCACATCGCCCGTCACGACAACGACCTCGCCCTCGAGATCACAACCCCAGGCATCGTCCTTCAACAGAATCGAATCGCGCGGACCGAGGAAACCGTCCGATCCACCCTGATACATCAGCGGATCGTGCCAGAAGCTGTCGGGCATCTCTGCACCCCGTGCCTGCCGCACAAGTGCGACATGGTTCACATAGGCCGAGCCATCAGCCCATTGGTACGCGCGCGGCAGCGGTGCCGCCGCACCATGTTCGTGGAACCGCCGCATCGGGATCACCTCATGTTCCAGATCGGTCGACAGGTTGCGGAGCGCAGGGGCCACATGATCCCAGTCATCGAGCGCGGCCTGCAGCGTCGGGACGATATGGCCGGCGTCGGCATACCAGGCCAGATCGGGCGACACGACGATTAGCGCGCCGTCGCGCCCGGATTTGAGGCTGGCCAGTTTCATAGACTCTCCTGCGTTTATGGTTTGGCCAACCTTACTCCGCTCACTCGCCCTGTCGAGCCAGCACGGATTGCCCCAACAGCCCTATTGACCGCGTCGCCGCGCCACCGCAGTTTGGGCAAAAGGTTTCAAGAGAGGACTGACATGCTCGATACGCTTCCCGGCCGCTTCGCTTATGGTGAGGATCATGAGGCTTTCCGCCAGACCGTTCGCAGCTTTTTGCAGAAAGAGGCGGTGCCGCATGTGAATGACTGGGAAGCCGCCGGCATTGTCGACAAGGAAATCTGGAAAAAGGGCGGTGCGATCGGCATGCTGTGCCCGACCGTGCCAGAGGAATATGGCGGCCTGGGCCTCGATTTCGGCTATAACGCGATTGTCGACGAGGAAGTGTCGTACATCGGCGTGCCACTCGGCTTCTCGCTCCAGTCGGACATCGTGTGCGATTACATCGTCCAGTACGGCTCCGAAGAACAGAAAAAGCAGTGGCTGCCCCGCCTCGTTTCGGGTGAAACGATCACCGCGATCGCGATGACCGAGCCGGGCACCGGCTCCGACCTGCAATCGATCCGCACCAGTGCGAAGAAGGATGGCAATCACTACGTCATCAATGGCTCCAAAACCTATATCACCAATGGCCAGAATGCCGATCTGATCCTGGTGGTCGCCAAGACTGATCCCGATGCCAAGCCTGCCTATAAGGGCATGTCGATCATTCTGGTCGAGGCCGACCGGGAAGGATTCAAGCGCGGCCGCAACCTCGACAAGATTGGGCAGGACGCCGCCGACACGTCAGAGCTGTTCTTCGAAGATGTCCGCGTGCCGATGACCAATTGCTTGGGCGAAGAGGGCAAGGGCTTCATCTATCTGATGAGCCAGTTGCCGCAGGAGCGGCTGTCGATCGCGATCGGCGTGCAGGCATCCGCCCAGCGCGCGTTCGACGATACCGTTGCCTTCACCAAGGATCGCAAGGCGTTCATGGGCACCGTGTTCGATTTCCAGAACACGCGCTTCGTGCTGGCGGACCTGAAGGCCAAGCTGCAGGTCGGCTGGGCGCATCTCGACTGGGCGATCAAGCGCCACCTGGCAAAGGAACTAACCCCGACCGAGGGTGCGGCTGCCAAGCTCTGGCATACCGATCTGCAATGGGAAGTGATGGACAAGTGCCTGCAGCTGCACGGCGGTGCAGGCTATATGAACGAGTATCCGATCGCCCGGATGTGGCGCGGCGCACGCGTCAGCCGGATTTACGGTGGCACCAACGAAATCATGAAGGAACTGATCGGACGGTCGCTCTGATCGGCTGATCGATTGGACCTGCCCGTGATTGACACGGGCACATATTGCCGGAATGTTGGCCCCTTAAGGCCTGAACAACAGGTCAAAAGGGGTTAGCATGACGACTAGGATGATGAGGGGCCTCCTGGCAGCATTGGGGGCAACCGCGCTGCTTTCCGCCTGCGCCACGACGGGCGATGCCAAGCCGAAGAACGCGGCGAGCGCCCCCACAAAGTCCGGCCCCGGCATGGGCAAGGGCTTCGATCATAACCCCTTTCCCTCCACCTATCGCGCCTATCCCGGTAAACCGACGTTGATCACCAATGTCACCATTTTCGATGGCGAAGGCGGCAAAATCGAGCGCGGATCGGCGCTGTTTGCCGATGGTAAGATCGTCGAAATCGGCCAGACGATCGCCGCCCCCGCGGGCGCAGTGGTGATCGACGGCACCGGCAAGACGCTGACCCCCGGCATCATCGATATCCACAGCCATCTCGGCAATTATCCTTCGCCCGGTGTTGAGGCGCATTCGGACGGCAATGAGGCGACCAGCCCCGTCACCGCCGATGTCTGGGCCGAACATAGCGTATGGCCGCAGGACCCCGGTTTCAGTCGCGCGCTCGCCAATGGCGGCGTAACGACGCTGCAGATCCTGCCGGGTTCGGCCAATCTGTTCGGCGGGCGCTCGGTGGTGCTCAAGAACGTTTATGCCCGCACCGCGCAGGGAATGAAGTTCCCCGGTGCACCCTACGGCATGAAAATGGCGTGCGGCGAAAACCCCAAGCGCGTTTATGGCGGCAAGGGTCGCCAGCCCTCGACCCGGATGGGCAATATCGCCGTTGATCGCCAGACCTGGGCGCGCGCTGCCGAATATAAGCGCCGCTGGGACAAGTATGAAAAGGATGGCGGCGAACCGCCCGCGCGCGACATCGGCATGGATACGCTGCGCGGTGTGCTCGCTGGTGAGATCCTGGTCCAGAACCATTGCTACCGCGCCGACGAAATGGCGCTCGTCATGGATATGGCCAAGGAGTTCGGATACAAAGTGACCGCGTTTCACCACGCGGTTGAGGCCTACAAGATCGGCGACTTGCTGAAGAGCAATGACACTTGCGCGGCCGTCTGGGCGGACTGGTGGGGGTTCAAGATGGAATCCTATGACGCGATCAGCGAGAACCTTGCGCTGCTGCAAAAGGCGGGCGCATGCGGCATGATCCATTCCGATGACGCCAACGGCATTCAGCGGCTCAACCAGGAAGTCGCCAAGGCGCTTGCCGCCGGACGGCGCGCGGGGATCGATATTTCCGATGCAACCGCCTGGACCTGGCTGACCTATAACCCCGCCAAGGCGCTCGGCATCGGCGATCGCACCGGTAGCCTGAAACCCGGCAAGATGGCTGATGTCGTGTTGTGGAACGGCAACCCGTTCAGTGTCTATTCGCGGCCCGACAAAGTCTGGATCGATGGCGCGTTGCTATATGACGCCAATGATCCGCGCCTGCGCCCGGTATCGGATTTCGAACTTGGTCAGCCCGGCTCGGGAGATGTGAAGTGAAGCGCCTGCTCCTGCTGACCGCGGCGTTCCTCGCCACCCCGATGACCTTGGCGCCTGCCGCCGCACAATCGGTGGCGATCACCAATGCCAAACTCGTCATCGGCGATGGTTCTGCCCCGATCGAGGGCGGCACCGTTGTTGTTCGTAACGGCAAAGTTGTCGCCGCGGGTGCAGGGGTTGCCGTGCCTGCCGGTGTCGAGGTGATCGACGCGGGCGGCAAATGGGTAACGCCCGGGATCGTCGCCGGCTTTACCCGAATGGGCATCATCGAGGTCGATGGCGTGTCGCAGACGAATGATTCGGGTGCCAGTGGCAGCCCGTTTCATGCCGCGATCGATATTTCCCCGGCGGTAAACCCAAAGACCAGCTCGATCGCGCTCAACCGTGCCGAAGGCGTGACCCGGGCGATCGTCGCGCCCGAAAGCCGCGGCTCGATCTTCGCCGGGATGGGCGCCGTCATTGATCTAGGCAGCGACGCTGACCCCGTCAGCACCCCGCGCGCCTTCCAGTATATGGAATATGGTGAGGGCGGTGCGCGCGCGGCAGGCGGCAGTCGCCCGGCCGCGCTCGTGATGTTCAAGAACGCGCTGTTCCAGGCGCGCGCTTATGCCCGCAACCCGGGCAGCTATGCCGATCAGGGCAAGGATGCGCTGTTGACGCGCGCTGATGCAGAGGCGCTTCAACCCGTGGTTACGGGTAAGATGCCGCTGCTGATCCATGTCGAGCGCGCTTCGGACATGATGGCGTTGATCGACATCAAAAAGGCGATGCCGGAACTGCGGATGATATTCGTCGGCGCTTCGGAAGGCTGGATGGTCGCGGCGCAACTCGCCGCTGCCAAGGTACCCGTCCTCGCATCCGCGCTGAACGACCTGCCTGAATCATTCGAGTCACTGGCCGCCACCCAGTCCAATGTCGGGCGGATGAAGGCGGCAGGCGTATCGGTCGGAATCGGCACGATCAACGATAATGAAGCGCGCCAGGCCCGGCTCGAAAAACAATATGCGGGCAATCTGGTCGCGCTCACCAAGGTCCCCGGCGCGACCGGTCTCGACTGGAACGCCGCGTTTGCCGCAATCAGCTCCGTGCCTGCCGAGGCGGTTGGACTCGGCGGGCAGATCGGGTCGCTGCGTCCAGGTCGGGCGGGCGACGTCGTGATCTGGTCAGGCGATCCGCTTGAGCTTGATACTGCCGCGCTGTCGGTATGGATCGACGGGGTCAAGCAACCGCTCGCCACGCGGCAGGGCCAGTTGCTCAAACGCTACATGACCCCGCAAGAAGGCGCACTCCCCAAGGCATATGAGCGGTAACATACGCGTGCCGTTCGTGTGATCTGAGAGGCGCACGCACAGATTCACTATCGCTAGCCGGACCAAGCGGCGTTAACTCGTGGGATTGTTTTTCCGGGTTTGCCGGATATACAATATTGAAATTGCGGAGTTAAAGGACATGAAGCGTACTCGCCATCGCGTAATTTCGGCACTGAGCATGATGGCGTTTGTTTCGGCCTGTAGCGGTGGTGGCAGCCCTTCGTCGTCTGGCGGCATCACGGCGGTCGTCCCGCCGGCGCCAACACCCACGCCAACGCCAACCCCTACCCCGACGACCTCATCTGCCTGCTCGCTACGTGCGCGGCAGGATTGGGTGCTGGCGCAGATGCGCGAATGGTATCTGTTCCCCGAAACGCTGCCGGCAAACTTGGACCCGACGCCGTTCACGACCGTCGAATCCTATCTCGACGCGCTGACCGCGACGGCGCGCGGCCAGAACCGTGATCGGTTTTTCACATTCCTGACCTCGATTGCCGGCGAGAACGCCTTTTTGAATTCGGGATCAAGCGCCGGGTTTGGCGTCCGCCTGGCATTTGATTCATCGCAACGCCTGATCATCGCCGAAGCCTTCGAAGGCGCGCCCGCGCTCGCCGCCGGGATCGATCGCGGCACACAGATCGTCGCGATCGGCACCACCGAGGCCAATCTTCAAACGGTCGCATCGCTGATTGCCAGCGGTGGCAGTTCTGCCGTCACCACAGCGCTTGGCCCGAACACGGCGGGCACCGTCCGCGTACTCCAGATCAGCAATGCTGGGGGCACGCGCAACGTTACCGTCACCAAGGCCGATTTCAATCTAACGCCAATATCATCGCGTTATGGCGCGCAGATCATCACCGATGGCGGGCGGCAGGTAGGCTATATCAACCTACGCACCTTCATCCAGACCGCAAACCAGCCACTGCGCGATGCCTTTGCCAATTTCCGCGCGAACGGCATCACCAATGTGATCCTCGATTTCCGCTATAATGGCGGTGGGCTGGTTTCCACGGCCGATCTGATTGGCGATCTGCTCGGTGGCAACCGGACGACGTCGGAAGTCTATAACCGGACGACGTTTCGCCCAGAAAAATCATCGAATGACGTGGTTCGAAACTTTGCGCCCACGGCCCAATCGGTATCACCCATGAAGATCGCAGTGATTGGCACATCGTCGACCGCATCGGCCAGCGAACTCGTTGCCAACGCAATGATACCGTATCTGCGCGCCAATATCGGCCTGATTGGATCGAACACCTTTGGCAAGCCGGTCGGCCAGATCGCGCTTGATCAGCCGGCATGCGACGATCGCCTGCGCCCGGTAGCCTTTGCATCGCAAAATGCCAATCGCCAGGGCAATTACTTCAACGGGCTCGCCGCCGCGGTCGAAGCGAGCTGCCAGGCCGCTGACGACCTGACGAGACCGCTCGGCGATCCGCAGGAAGCGTCGACCCGTGCGGCGCTCAATTATCTTGCCGGGCAAAGCTGTACGCCGATCGCGCCGGTGCTGGCATCGGGCGTGCAAGGGCCTGCATCGGTGCGGCTGCCCGCACAGCGATTGCTGAGCCCCGAACGGCCCGATCCGATGCAGCGAGACCTGCCCGGATCGTTCTAGAATCGCCGCTGAGGGATTGTACCCCAATTCTCCCTCCCCCGTTCGCCCTGAGCGAAGTCGAAGGGCATGCGCAACGCTTGGGCTTGGGCTTGGGCTTCGACTTCGCTCAGCCCGAACGGAAGTTGCGATCTCGATTTGCGCCAGGATGCGCCAGCGCTTGACTTTTTGCACCGCAGCATGCACTTAATGGTTTCAGCGAGGCATTATGCAGCGTGATCGGGCGTAACGCCCCGGCTCTGCCTCGGTTCTAACCCCAAGCTTCCCACATCACGCGGGGCGCGACATTATGTCCCCGCCCGCCTCCCCGTGCGCCCAGAAAAGGCCCGGGATGCTGGCATTTATCGAAAGAATACCATGTCCTTCCAGAATCTCGGACTCAACGAGTCCCTGCAGCGCGCGCTTGCCGACAAAGGCTATACCGAATCCACCCCCATTCAGCGTCAGGCGATCCCGCCACTGATCCAGGGCCGCGATCTGCTCGGCATCGCGCAGACCGGCACCGGCAAGACCGCCGCGTTCATGCTTCCGTCAATCCAGCGCCTCGTCGCCGCCAATGAGCGGGTTCGCCCGCGCGCCTGCCGTATGCTCGTGCTTGCGCCAACGCGCGAACTCGCCAGCCAGATTGCCCAGAGCGCGCGCGATTATGGCCGCTTTTCGAAGCTGTCGATCGCGACCGTGTTCGGCGGCACTTCTGTCACCAAGGATCGCAATACGTTGGCGAACGGCGTCGACATCCTCGTCGCGACGCCGGGCCGCCTGATCGATCTGATCGAGCAGCGCTTCGTGACGCTCGGCGATATCGAAATCCTCGTCCTCGACGAGGCCGATCAGATGCTCGACCTGGGCTTCATCCACGCGCTGAAGCGTATCGTGCAATTGCTGCCCAAGACCCGCCAGAGCCTGTTCTTCTCGGCAACGATGCCAAAGGCGATCCGCGACCTGGCTGACAAGTTCCTCGACGATCCGGTCACCGTCTCCGTGACGCCCGTGTCGAGCACGGCCGAGCGCGTGGAGCAATATGTCACCTTCGTCCAACAGGCCGAGAAGCAGGCGCTGCTCACGATTATCATCAAGACGACCGAGATCGAGCGCGCGCTCGTCTTCACCCGCACCAAGCACGGCGCTGACCGCGTGGTGAAGCTGCTGGGCGCGAACGGCATTGCCGCCAATGCGATCCACGGCAACAAAAGCCAGCCGCAGCGCGAACGCGCGCTGGCCGAGTTCAAGTCGGGCAAGGTCAAGATCATGGTCGCGACTGACATCGCGGCACGCGGCATCGACGTGTCGGGCGTCAGCCATGTCATCAACTTCGAGCTGCCCAATGTGGCCGAGCAATATGTCCACCGCATCGGCCGCACCGCGCGCGCCGGCGCATCGGGCATCGCCATCGCGTTCTGCGCGGATGATGAGAAGAGCTATCTGCGCGACATCGAAAAGCTGACCAAGCAGAAGATCGAACATCGCCAACTGCCCGCCGATTTCGTGGCCGAAGGTGCTCGGCTCAAGGCGGCACGGGCAGCCACGGGCGTGTCCGACACGCCCGAGCGGGTGCGTCGTGACATTGGCAACAATCGCCAGCCAGCGCATCCGCGGGCGACGCATCGTGCGCGTCCGGCGGGGGCTGGGGCGTCGGCTGGTGCTCCGCGCACCGTTGCCAATCCGGCAGCGGCAGCAGCACGTCCGGCCGGTGGCCAGGGTCAGGGGCGTCCGGCTGGTAACAACCAAGGTCGCCCCGGCGGCGGCGGTCGCGGTCGCGGTGGACGCGGTCGTGGCGGCGGCGGCGGTGGGTCGCGCGCTTCGGCGTAAGCTTCGGCCCTTCAGACCGCACCCTTTGGCGTCACCCCGGACTTGATCCGGGATCCCGCTTCTTGTGGGACGGACGAACGCTTGCCAAACCGCACAGGAAGGCAGCGGGACCCCGGGTCAAGCCCGGGGTGACGGGAGAGTTGACGGGTCGGCTTACCCCCTCACCGTCAACCACTCCCCTTCCGGCGCGCGCTCGGTGCGCAGCCGGTTGGCGGGGGCGGTTTCATCTTCATAGCCAATCGCCATCCCGCAAAAGACCATGCGTTCGGGCGGGGTGCCCAGAAACGCGCCGACCGTCTCCGGGTAAATCGCCCAGCATTCCTGCGCACAGGTCGCCAGGCCCGCCTCGACCGCGAGCAGCATGAAGCTTTGCAGATACATGCCAAGATCGCTCCACTGCGGTGGCCCCATCCGGCGGTCGACCGTGCAGAAAAGGGCGGCAGGCGCACCGAAGAACTGGAAATTGCGGCGGAACTCGCGATTGCGCGCATCCGCATCACTCCGCTCGATTTCCAGCGCCGCATATAGCGCCATGCCGACCTGAAACCGCCGGTCCTTGTACGGCCTCACCAGCTCGCGAGGATAGATGTCGTACTGCGCGGCTTCCATCAGGCCAGCCGCCTGTTTCTCCGCCATCATCGCCTTCAGTGCCGCCATCGATTCGCCGGTCACGATATCGATGTGCCAGGGCTGCAAGTTGCCGCCTGAGGGGGCTCTTGCCGCACGCCGCGCGAGTCGTTCGATCAGTGCTGGGTCGACCGGGCGGTCCAGAAATCCGCGAACCGATCGACGTGCCGCTACGGCATCCGTGACATTCATCGCTAACGCCCTATTTCCGACATTCGAGGTGCCAACTACCCTTGCCGCTATCGCCGGATTGCGCAACAACGCGCCCAAAATCACGTCAGTTGATGGAGAGAATGGCGATGCCTGAAGCTTATATCGTGGACGCAATCCGCACCGCCGGGGGCCGCCGTGGCGGCAAGCTGGCGGGTACGCACCCGGTCGACATGGCCGCTGCCGTGCTCGACGCGATCATCGAACGCACCGGCATTGACGGCGCAGCGGTGGACGACGTGATCATGGGTTGCGTGATGCAGGGCGGCCAGCAAGCGGGGCAGATCGGCCGCAACGCCGTGCTCGCCGCGCGCAATCTGCCCGACAGCGTGCCCGCCGTCTCGATCGATCGCCAGTGCGGATCATCGCAGCAATCGATGCAGTTTGCCGCCCAAGCCGTAATGTCCGGCACGCAGGACATCGTGATCGCCGCCGGCGTGGAGAGCATGACGCGGGTGCCCATGGGCTCCACGATGATGCTCCACATGAAAGAGGGCATGGGCAACTATAAGTCGCCGCGCCTGGAGGAGAAATATCCCGGCATCATGTTCAGCCAGTTCATGGGCGCCGAAATGATCGTCAAGAAGCATGGCTTCAACCGCGAGCAGCTCGATGCGTTTGCGCTCGAAAGCCACCAGCGTGCGATTGCCGCAACCCAGTCGGGCGCGTTTGCTGCCGAGATCGTGCCGATGGAGGTCGAAGGGCCCGATGGCACCGAATGGCACAAGACCGATGAGGGCATCCGCTATGACGCGACGCTCGAATCGATCAGCTCGGTCAAGCTGTTGCAGGAAGGCGGCACGATTTCCGCCGCCAATGCCAGCCAGATTTGCGACGGCGCTTCGGCGGTGATGATCGTCAGCGAAGCAGCGCTGAAGGCGCATAACCTGACCCCGCTCGCCCGGATCGTGAACCTGACGGTGACCGGCGGCGACCCGGTGATCATGCTCGAAGAGCCGTTGTTCGCGACCGACCGGGCTCTGAAGCGTGCCGGCATGACGATCGACGAAATCGACCTGTACGAAGTGAACGAAGCCTTCGCGCCCGTGCCGCTGGCCTGGATGAAGCATACCGGCGGCGATCATGCCAAGCTGAACGTCAATGGCGGCGCGATCGCGCTCGGCCATCCGCTTGGCGCATCGGGCACCAAGCTGATGGCGACGCTCGTCCATGCGCTGAATGCACGCGGCGGGCGCTACGGCCTGCAGACGATGTGCGAAGGCGGCGGCATTGCCAACGTCACGATCATCGAGCGGCTGTAAGGTCGAACCAACGAACAAGGGCCGTCACCCTGAACTTGTTTCAGGGTCCAGCCATCCCCTCGGACGATCGTTCGTGCGGTGCGATGGATGCTGAAACAAGTTCAGCATGACGGCGGTACTATCAGGGAGAGCATTCATGAAACTCGATTCCACCGTCTCCGCCGTCGTCACCGGCGGCGCATCCGGCCTTGGTGAGGCCACCGCGCGCGCACTTGCCGCCAAGGGCGTCAAGGTCGCCATTTTCGACATGCAGGCCGCCAAGGGCGAGGCCGTTGCGGCGGACATCGGCGGCATCTTCTGCGAAGTGAACGTCACATCCGAGGAATCGGTCGATGCCGGTTTCGCCAAGGCCCGCGAAGCGCATGGGCAGGAGCGCGTGCTCGTCTGCTGCGCCGGCACCGGCAATGCAATGAAGACCGCCAGCCGCTCCAAGGAAGACGGCAGCATCAAGCATTTCAGCCTTGAGGCGTTCAACTGGCTGATCCAGATCAACCTGGTCGGCACCTTCCGCTGCGTTGCCAAATCGGCCGCGGGCATGCTGACGCTCGAACCCGGTGAAGACGGCGAGCGCGGCGCGATGGTGATGACCGCATCGGTCGCCGCCGAAGACGGTCAGATCGGCCAGGCGGCTTACTCGGCTTCCAAGGGTGGGGTCGTCGGCATGACCCTGCCCATCGCGCGCGACCTGATGGGTGAAGGCATCCGCATCAACACAATCCTGCCCGGTATCTTCAACACGCCGCTGATGAACGCAGCACCGCCGCAAGTGAAGGAAGCGCTCGCCGCGAGCGTCCCCTTCCCCAAGCGGCTCGGCCTTGCGCCGGAATACGCGCACCTCGCGCTGACGATGATCGAGAATGGGTATTTCAATGGCGAGGACGTGCGGCTCGACGGCGCGATCCGGATGGCGCCACGCTGAGCACGGCGGCGCGCATGCTGCGCGCCGACTCGTGCCAGCGCGGCCGGCGGGGCCAGCGGCCCCGTCCGACGACCCGGAATTAACTCCCGGATCGCCTCCCACCATCAGGAACACCCATGACTGTCTCGCTTTTCACCTTTGTCGACCTGTTCCGCCGTCACCTCGATACCGCCGCCCATCTCCTCACCAAGGGGTCGGCCTTTGCGGCAGCGAACGGCATCAGCGAGCAGGACATGCTCGGCTGGCGGCTGGCTGACGATATGCATCCGCTGGGGTTTCAGGTGATGGTGGTCGTCAATTTCGCGCAGGCGTGGCCCGCGCGTGCCGCCGGCTTGCCGGTGCCGGAGGCGATTACCGCCGATCTCGATGTCGCCGGTTTTCAGGCCGCCATCGTCAAGGCCAAGGCGTTTCTGGCAACGCTGACCCCGAAGCATTTCGCGGGGCGCGAGGATGTGCCGCTGACGGTGCAACTCGGCGAAACGATGGAGCCGACCTTGCCCGCCGGGCACTGGGTGAGCGTGTTCGCGGCGACCAATATCGCGTTCCATGCCTCGATCACTTACGCCATTCTGCGGATGAAGGGCGTGCCGCTGGGCAAGATCGACATGTTTGCCAGCGGCCTGTGAGCGCGGTCAGCTGATGGCCCGCCCGGAAGCCTGGCGGCTGTCAGCCGAGGCATACCCGCACCGCGAGATCATCCAGACCCGGTTTCAGGACCTCGACGTGCTCGGCCATATCAACAATGTCGGGATGGCCGCGATCCTCGAAAGCGGCCGGGTGAAGTTCAACCAGGCGACGGGGCTCGATGCGTGGCGCGACCGGCGCTGGCTCGTCGCGCAGGTGATCATCAATTATCTCGGTGAGGGGCATTTCCCCGCCGATGTCGTGGTGGCGAGTGGCATTGGCCAGATCGGCACCCGCAGCTGGACGATCCTGTCGACCGCGTTCCAGCACGATGTGCCGATCGCCACCTGCGACACGGTGGTGGTGATGAGCAGCGAAGGCGGGCTGACCGCGCTGCCGGATGAATACCGCGCGGCGCTGGAGGGGTGGCGCGTTCCGGCAGGCTGACGCCCGAAGCGCAGGACTGCGGAGGTTTTCGAACATTAATGGGAGTGGCCGATCGTCCACTATGCCCGTTAGGTGCCCAGCGCCCAGAACAGGAGCATACCGAAGCCGATCGTTGCCACCGTCGCATGCACGGCTAACCAGCCGCCGACGATGCCGGGCCGCGATTTGGCGATGATCGGCACGAACAGCCCTGTCAGCAGCGCCCCGGCGATGACCAAAGCGACGGTTGACCCCATTGCACGGTGTGCTTCCGCGTCGCCGCTGGGCGCACCGCGCAGCAGCATCACCATGACTTCCAACCCACCGATACCAAGCAGCAGGTGCAGCCCTGCCAGTGCCTGCGAATTGCGCTGCCCGCGCAGATAGCGATATCCCATAAAGGCGCCGATCGCCGCACCCGTCCCCAGCAACAGCACCACGGGTGCCACCGTCATGGCTCGCCTCCCTCGCTTCGCCTCATGGCCACGGTCCATCCGGACGCGGTTCGTAGAGCGGCTGAATTACATCGCTCCAAGCAATTCTCGCGACCAACAATCGGCTATCGGCGACATACTTAGAAGCCTATCTTTCAAAGGCTCCCATTTGCGCAAACAGCCAAAATCCCCCTCAATCTTCGAACACCGCCGCGCGCTTTTCCATATTCGCCATCACCTGTTCGATCTGGTTCGGGCGGCGGATGACGCCCAATTGCACATCGCTTTCGGCCTGCAGGATCGCGGCGCTGTCGAGATCGGGCTGGAGGTTGAAAAGTTTTTTCGATCCGCGCACCGCTTCCGGGTTGCGCGCGGCGATCTGTTTGGCGAGCACCATCGCTTCCGCCCAGGGATCGTCGGCGAGTTTCGTCACGAAGCCGAGCGCCAGTGCCTCGGGCCCCTCAAACTCCCGCGCGGTGTAGGTGAGTTCGCGCAGCACATCGTCACGTGCGATGCCACGCCACAGCGCGATGCCCGCCATATCGGGCACCAGGCCCCAATAGACTTCGCGGATGGCAAAGCGGGTGTGCGGGCTCGCGATGCGGATGTCTGCCCCCGACATGATCTGAAAGCCGCCGCCGAACGCCACGCCGTGGACCGCGGCGATGACCGGCATCGGCAGCGTCCGCCAGCCCCAGGCGACATGCTGCGGCAGGTTCGCGTCGCCGTGCGTGCGATCGGCAAGCGAGGTGCCGGTGCCGCCACTCGCCATGCTCGCCATATCGAGCCCCGCGCAGAAGGCGCGCCCCTCGCCCGACAGGACGACGCAGCGCACGTCCTTGCTCTCCGCCAGCTGCGCGATCGCATCGGCAATGCCCTGAAACATCGCCGGATCGAGCGCATTCATCTTGTCGCTGCGGATCAGTTTCACATCGGCGACATGATCGGTGACGGTAATGCGAACGCGGTCTTGCATGTCAGTTCCTTTCACGGGCCGCCAACCCCCTGCCCGTCATTGCGAGCGTAGCGAAGCAATCCAGCCCCTCCACTTGCGGCAACGCTGGATTGCTTCGCTACGCTCGCAATGACGAGGCATTGGTGACGAACGTTGGTTCAAACAATCCGGCTATCGCTATTGCCCCAATAACGATCGCGCAACAGGCGCTTGTAGAGCTTGCCCGTCGGCGCGCGGGGCAGTTCGGCGGCGAAATCGATCTGGCGCGGGGTTTTGACGCCCGACAGTTCGGCGCGGCACCAGGCGGTGAGTTCGGCGGCGAAGCTATCCCCCGCCTCTGCCATGTCGACCGGTTGCACCACGGCAATCACGCGTTCGCCCATTTCGGGGCATGGTCCGCCGATGACAGCGACATCGGCGACGCGCGGATGGGTGATCAGGCGGTTTTCGATTTCCTGCGGGTAGATGTTCACCCCGCCCGAGATGATCATGAAGCTTTTGCGATCGGTGAGGTAGAGATAGCCCTCCTCATCCACGCGCCCGATATCGCCGAGCGTCGTCCAGCCATGCGCGTTGCGCGCCTCCGCCGTCTTTTCGGGATCATTGTGATATTCGAAGACGCCGCCGCCCGCGAAATAGACCAGCCCCTCGGTGCCGGGTGGCACGTCATTCCCGGCCTCATCGCAGATGTGGAGTTCGCCATAGGCGGCTTTCCCGACCGATCCCTTGTGCGTCAGCCACTGGGTCGAATCGATCGTCGTCAGGCCATTCCCTTCGGACCCGGCATAATATTCGTACAGCACCGGCCCCCACCAGGTGATCATCGCTTCCTTGACGGGAATCGGGCACGGGGCGGCGGCGTGGATCGCGACCTTTAAGCTCGACAGATCGTAGCGCGCCCGCGTGGCCTCATCGAGCTTGAGCATCCGGACGAAATGGGTCGGCACCCATTGGCTTGAATTCACCTTGTAGCGATCGATCGCGGCCAGCGCGGCTTCGGGATCGAAATGCTGCATCATCACCACGGTGCCGCCGAGCCGCATCACCGTCATCGACCAGCGCAAGGGTGCCGCGTGATAGAGCGGCGCGGGGGAGAGATAGATGCTGTCCGGCCCGAGCCGGTAGAGCGCCTGAGCGAGCATCACCAGCACATTGGGTGCGGTGATCGCGGGATCCTCCGGCAGGGCGACACGCACGCCCTTGGGGCGGCCGGTGGTGCCCGACGAATAGAGCATGTCGACGCCCGCGCGTTCGTCCGCAATCGGCGTATCGGGCATGGTGGCGACTGCCGCGTTCCAATCCTGCCACCCGTCAACCGTGCCGCCGATCATCAGCCGCGCGCAGTGCGACAATGGCTCCACCAAAGCCGACGCGACCCCCGCCATCGCCGCCGATCCGATCACCAGCTTCGCACCGGAATCGCGGACGATATACTCGACTTCGGGCGCGGTGAGCTTGCTCGGGATACAGACATAAAACAGGCCTGCGCGCTGCGCGCCCCAAGCGATGTCATAGAATTCGGGGATGTTATCGAGGAACAGCGCAATCGTATCGCCAACGCCGAGCCCGGCGCGACGGAACAGCTGGGCGGCGCGGTTCGACCGGGCGTCGAGCGCAGCGTAGCTGATCGTCTCGCCGGTTTCGGCAACGATCAGCGCGGGCTTTTCAGGCGTGGTTGTTGCGTGGACGCTGGGATGCACCCGTCTCTCCTGTTATCATTTTGGGGCAACGCTACCGGGCGGCAGCGGCGGCGGCAATCGGCTTGTGCGGCAAGTACACCCAACTTGCACGGCGCGCGCAGCGGTGTAGAGCCCGCTCAGCATGACCCAGACCCCCGCCCTCTCCTTTGATCCCCGCCTGTTCGTCGGCGCTGGCAAGCGCGGCCATGCCGGGCTGCTCGGGATCCAATATCATGATCACGGGCCTGACTGGGCCGAACTGAAGCTGCCTTATGATCCCCGGCTGATTGGCGATCCGGAATCAGGCGTGCTCGCCTCTGGCCCGATCCTGACGATGATGGACATGGCGACCAGCCTGTCGGTGTGGATCAAACTGGGCAGCTTCCGCCCGCACGCCACGCTCGACCTGCGGATCGATTATCTGCGCCCTGCGACGCCCGAAAAGACCGTGTACGGGCGCGGCGAATGTTACCGCATTACGCGCACCATATCCTTCATTCGCGGCACCGCGCATGATGGCGACCCGGCCGATCCGCTCGCGCATGTCGCCGGCACGTTCATGTTCATGGAGTGGAAGCCATGAAGCTGCCACCCTATGCCGATGTTCTGGGACTGGTGGTTGAGCCCAGCGCAGATGGTCCGCCGGTGCTGATGATGCCGTTCGTCATCGAAGTTACCGGGCGACCCGGATTCCTCCACGGCGGCGCGATTGGCGGGTTGCTGGAAATGGCGGCGATCGCGTCGCTCCAGCACGCGCTGGAGGCGGATGGCGGCGGCAAGATCAAGCCGATCAACGTCACCGTCGATTATATGCGCGGCGGGCGCGACAAGGAAACGCGCGCGCTGGGCATCGTCACCCGATTGGGCACCCGCGTCGCCAATGTCGAGGCGCATGCGTGGCAGGATGATCGCGACCGGCCGATTGCGTCGGCGCGGATGAACTATCTGATCGTGCGGCCGTGAAAGAGATCGCCGCCCTGCTCCACACGGCGCGGGCGGCGCGCGACGCGGGTGATCTGGCTGCGGCGATCGACCATCAAAGTGTGGCGATCGAACTGTTGCGCGCTGGCACCAACCCGCTCGCGCTCGCCCATGCGCTGCGCCACCGCGCCGACATGCTGATCGAATCGGGCCGCGCCGAGGAGGCCGAGCCCGATTGCCCGCAGGCGCTGTGGTTCTACGCGCAAGTCCCTGAAACACCCCCGCTCGACATCGCCAATGCCGTCCGCTGCGCCGCCTGCCAGGCCGAAGCGGTGGGCGATGTGGCCGGTGCGATCGATCTGTGGCGCGACGCCCGTACGCGCTATGCCAAGCTCAGCGACGTCTTCGAGGCCATGACCGGCAGCCCCGCCAATCCCGGCGTTGCCGAGGCGACGATGCGGATCGAGGCGCTGGGCGGGGAATAGCGGGGGCGATGCGCGGTAAAGTTGCGGAAGTTGCGGGTCTCCAGCACTTTTCGGCAGCGGCGGGTGAAGCGCCAAATTTCAACCAGGAACCGACGATGTTAAAGAGCGGCGGCGACGCTATCACAAGATACATCGTGTAGGAAAATGCTGATCACGGCGCTGACCGGAAAGGACGACCCATGCGCACCAAGCTTAGCGTTTGCGCCCGCAAAGCAGGGTTTGTTAGCGCAGCGGATGCGCTAATAGCGGCGCATGCGGCGAGCGTGCCCTTGCGCGCCTATCGCTGCGACCGATGTCGGCGGTTTCATCTGACGAGCCGGACGAAGGGCAAGTTTGTCGGACTCACTCCTTCGGCGTTAGCTTGATGAGGCGGCCATCCGAACCATTGGCGTCTTCCAACACATAAATCGCCCCGTCGGGCCCTTGTTCCACTTCGCGGATGCGCGCGCCCATATCGAACTGGTCACCCTTCTTCGCATTAGTACCGTCGAGATCGACGCGCACCAGCGCCTGGCTCGACAAGCCGCCGATAAAGGCATCGCCCTTCCACGCGGGAAACAGATCGCCCGAATAGATCATTAACCCACCGGGCGAGATGACCGGGTTCCAAAACACCTTGGGTGCCTCAAACCCGTCGCCGGGCGCGTGATCGGGGATAGTGCGGCCATCATAATGATCGCCGTTCGATACTTTGGGATAGCCGTAGTTCTTGCTCGGCTCGATCAGGTTAAGCTCATCGCCGCCGCGCGGGCCCATTTCCTGCTCCCACAACTGCCCCTGCGCATCGAAGGCCAGGCCCAGAATGTTGCGGTGGCCGTATGACCAGATCGCGGGGTCGAACCCCTGCGCGGCGAGCGGATTACCCGGCGCGGGCTTCCCGTCGAGCGTCAGCCGCAGCACCTTGCCGAGTGAAGCCTTGGGGTCCTGCGCGGGATCGAATTTCTGGCGCTCGCCATTGGCGTAGAACAGATATTGCCCGTCGGGCGAAAACGCGATCCGGCCCGAATAATGGCCGCTACCCGAAACATAGGGATTCGCGCGGTGGAGCACCTCCACCTTGTTCAGGCGCGCAATCGGCGGACACGGTGCGCGAACGCACTTGACCTGCGCGACCTCGAGCTCGCCGCGCGCGAGCACCACGCCCTTGCCGCCAGGGCCGCTCTCCGAAAAGCTGAAATAAACCTGACGGTTGGTCGCAAAACCGGGGGCGAGGACGACATCCATCAACCCGCCCTGCCCGGCACTGTCGACCGGCAACGTCCCGCTCACCACCGCACGCGCGGAGCCGTCTGCCGATACCAGCAGCAACCGGCCGTCCTTTTCCGTCACCAGCATCTGGCCATCGGGCAGGAACGTCATCGCCCAGGGCGAATCGAAATCAGCGATGACAGTTTCGGTGAAGGGCTTGGCAGAGGTCGACGGGCTGTTCTGCTGGGCATTGCCGGCACAGGCGACAAGCAGCAGCGGCAGGGCGAGATAAGGGCGCATGAAGGGACTCCGTCGGGGTGTCTGGATGGGCAAACGCATATCGGCGCGCTTGGATGCTTGCCAGCATAACGCGTTCGGCCTATATCGCCCGTGCGCTTTCTCTACATCGGTAACGCTGCAGAGGCTGGACCCCACCGGGGCCGGCGGCGCGGTTGCTTATTCGGAGAATGTTTTTGGCGGACCTCGCCCAACAATTGTCAGCCCTGATCGAGCCCGAGGCGCGTGCGCTGGGTTTCGATCTTGTGCGCGTCAAAATGTTCGGCGGTGCTGGTGATCTGACGCTGCAGGTGATGGCCGAGCGGCCCGATACCCGCCAGCTGAACATCGATGATTGCGCCGCGCTGTCGCGCCGGATTTCGGACGTGCTTGATGCGCTGGAAGAGGCCGGGCGTGATCCGATCAAGGAAGCGTACCGGCTCGAGGTCAGTTCGCCGGGCATTGATCGCCCGCTGACTCGCCTGAGCGATTTCGATGTGTGGAAGGGGCATGAAGCCCGCATCCACTTGGTCGAGCCGATCGATGGCCGCAAGCAGCTGACCGGCGATCTCGCGGGCGTCGAGGGTGACCGGATCACGATCGACGTTAAGAAGCACAAGGCGATGACGATCGGCTTCGATCAGGTCGCCGATGCCAAATTGCTGTTTACTGACCGGCTGCTCGCCGCCACCGCACCGCTTTCGACCGCAGGCGCTGACGAATTCGAAGACGAAGAGATTGAACCCGCTGCCGATCTGGCGGCAACCGATACCCAAGAACAGGACTGATACCTCATGGCCACTGCCCCCGGCGGCTCTGCCGTTTCCGCCAACAAAGCCGAACTGATCGCGATTGCGGATGCCGTCGCCAAGGAAAAGCTGATCGATCGCGGTATCGTGATCGAAGCGATGGAAGACGCGATCCAGCGCGCCGCGCGGGCCCGCTACGGTGCGGAAAACGACATCCGCGCCAAGCTCGATCCGCAGAGCGGCGATCTGCGGTTGTGGCGCGTTGTCGAGGTGGTGGAAGCCGTTGACGATTACTTCAAGCAGGTGAATTTGAAGGAAGCGCAGAAGCTTCAGGCCGGAGCCGTGGTGGGCGATTACATCGTCGATCCGCTGCCCCCGATCGAATTCGGCCGCATCGCCGCGCAAGCCGCCAAGCAGGTGATCTTCCAGAAGGTCCGCGATGCTGAGCGCGAGCGCCAGTTCGAAGAGTTCAAGGACCGCGTGGGGGAGATCATCACCGGCGTCGTCAAGCGCGTCGAGTTCGGCCATGTCGTCGTCGATCTGGGCCGTGCCGAAGGCGTCATCCGCCGCGACGCGCAGATCCCGCGCGAAGTAGTGCGCGTGAACGACCGTATCCGCAGCCTGATCCTGAACGTGCGCCGCGAGAACCGCGGCCCGCAGATTTTCCTCAGCCGCGCACACCCCGATTTCATGAAGAAGCTGTTTGCGCAGGAAGTGCCCGAAATCTATGACGGCATCATCGAGATCAAGGCGGCGGCCCGTGATCCGGGATCGCGCGCGAAAATCGGCGTGATTTCGCATGACAGCAGCATCGATCCGGTCGGTGCGTGCGTCGGCATGAAGGGCAGCCGTGTGCAGGCGGTGGTGCAGGAAATGCAGGGCGAGAAGATCGACATCATCCCCTGGTCGCCCGACACCGCGACCTTCGTCGTCAACGCGCTCCAGCCCGCCAGCGTCAGCCGCGTCGTGATCGACGAGGAAGAGGACCGGATCGAGGTCGTGGTGCCCGATGATCAGCTCAGCCTCGCGATCGGTCGTCGCGGCCAGAATGTGCGTCTGGCGTCGCAGCTCACCGGCAAGGCGATCGACATCCTGACCGAGGCAGATGCCAGCGAGAAGCGCCAGAAGGAATTCGTCGAGCGTTCGGAAATGTTCCAGAACGAGCTCGACGTCGACGAGACGCTGGCACAGTTGCTGGTCGCCGAGGGCTTTGGCGCGTTGGAAGAAGTCGCTTATGTCGAAGTCGACGAAATCGCGTCGATCGAAGGGTTCGATGAGGATCTCGCCGCCGAGCTGCAAAGCCGCGCGACCGAGGCGCTCGAGCGCCGCGAGGAAGCCAATCGCACGCTGCGCCGCGAGCTTGGCGTCGAGGATGCACTCGCCACGATGCCGCACCTGACCGAGGCGATGCTCGTCACGCTCGGCAAGGCGGGCATCAAGACGCTTGACGATCTTGCCGATCTGGCGACCGACGAACTGGTGCAAAAGAAGCGCCAGGAGCAGCGTCGCCGCGCCGACAGCGACACCAAGCGCCCCGAGGGCCGCGCAGAAGACAAGGGCGGCGTGCTCGCCGAATACGGTCTGAGCGAAGATCAGGGCAACGAGATCATCATGGCCGCGCGTGCGCACTGGTTCGAGGATGAGGAAGCGGCACCGGCCGACGCTGCGGAGGGTGAGGACGCCTGATGCCGTTCGTCAGCATCCGCATTTCGGGCACGGCCACGCGCGATCAGAAAGCGGGGATCGTCGCCGACGTGACCCGTTCGCTGGTCGATCGGCTGGGCAAGAACCCGAATGCGGTGCAGATCGTGATCGAAGAAGTGTCGACGGAGAATTACGGCGCGGGCGGCATCCTGATCGCCGATCGCCCCGCACCCGTGCCCGTTTCGGCTTCAGGGGAGGACGCGCATGCGGTTCCCCCACGATGAGGCGCTAGGGTTTCCCCACACCTGCCGTCACCCTGAACTTGTTTCAGGGTCCATCTCTCCGCGAGTTCGGACGGGAAGTGCGGCGCGTTGGATGCTGAAACAAGTTCAGCATGACGGTTCCAAATGGGTTGGGAGGGCCGCGGCATGACCTCGGCTGACCCAATCCGCCGCTGCATCCTGTCCGGCGACCGGGCCGCGCGGGCGAACCTGGTTCGGCTGGTGCTCGGGCCGGACGACGTCATTCATCCCGATGTGCGTGCCAAGGCACCGGGTCGCGGCGCGTGGATCGGCGTGACGCGCGGCGAACTGGAAACCGCGATCGCCAAGGGCAAGCTGAAGGGCGCGCTCGCGCGGGCGTTCAAGACCAGCGCGTTCACGATTCCGGCCGATCTGCCCGCCGGCATCGCCGAGGCGCTGGAGAAAGCCGTACTCGACAGGCTGGGCCTCGAATCGCGCGCAGGCACGATCGTCGTCGGAGGCGAGCGGATTGAGAAGGCGGCGCGCAGCGGCAAGCTGCACCTGCTGCTCCACGCCAGCGATGCGGGTGCAGACGGCACGCGAAAGCTCGACCAGGCGTGGCGCGTGGGGCGCGACGAAGAGGGCGGCGGCGCACGGGGTTTGGTAATCCCGCTGGCGCGTCCTATATTGTCCGTGGCGCTGGGCCGCGAAAACGTGGTACATATTGGCCTTACCGACCCCGGCGCTGCCCGGCGACTGGGCGAAGCGCTCAATCGCTGGCAGCACTTTATCGGACCCGAACCGGAGTCTGCGCCTTGCGAAACGGCGTCGCAGGGCGCATCGGCGTCCGTCGATGACGATACCGACCATAATACCGGGGACGTGACCAACCCCATGACTGACGACTCGGCAACAGCCGACACGATTATCTGAGGACTTTGAGCGACCTGATGAGCGATACCGACAACGAAAAACCGAAATTGGGCATGCGCGCCCCCCTGGGTCTCAAGCGCACGGTCGAAACGGGCAAGGTGAAGCAGAGCTTCAGCCATGGCCGTTCGAACACCGTGGTCGTCGAAGTAAAGTCGCGTCGCGTGCTGCGGCGTCCGGGCGAAGCCGAAACTGTCGTGGTCGACGAACCCGCCGTTGTGGAAGCACCCCAGGCGGCTACTCCCGCCCCCGCGCCCGTTGCGCCGCCACCGCAAAGTGCCGCGCGCAAGGCAGGCGACAGCCTGCTCTCCCGTCAGGAACTCCAGGCCAAGCTGCTGCGCGAGGCCGACGAGGCGCGGATGAACGCGCTCGAGGAAGCGCGCCGCCGTGAAGAACGCGAACGCCAGGAAGCGGCCGAGGAAGAACGCCGCCGTGCCGAAGAAGCGCGCCGTGCCCCGCCCGAACCCGAAGCAACGCCCGACGCACCGGCACCGGTTGCGGCAGCGCCAGCCCCCGAGCCGGCCGCGCCTGAGGCCGTCGAACCCGCTGCCAACCCGAACGAGCTGACGCTCGACAGCAGCATGCCGGCACCCCGCCGCTTCACGCCCGTGCCGCGGCCCGAGCGCCCGCAACCCGTCCGCAAACCCGAACCCGTGGCCGAAGAGCCCGAACGCGCTACATCATCAGCGCCCGTTGGCAATGCTGGCCCTGCCTCGGCCCTCGGTTCGAAGCGTCCGGCCGAGCCCCCTGCCCGCCCAGCGCGTGACCGCAAGGGCGTCGATGATCGCCGCCAGTCGGGCAAGCTGACGGTCAACCGTGCGCTCAACGACAATGACGGTGCGCGCGCGCGTTCGCTCGCCGCGTTGAAGCGTGCGCGCGAAAAGGAAAAGCGCCATTTCGGTGGTCCGCGCGAAGTGCAGGCCAAGCAGGTCCGTGACGTGGTGGTGCCAGAGGCGATCACCGTGCAGGAGCTCGCCAACCGCATGGCCGAAAAGGGCGCCGATCTCGTCAAGGCATTGTTCAAGATGGGCATGCCCGTCACGATTAACGCGACGATCGACCAGGATACCGCCGAACTGCTGGTGACCGAATTCGGCCACAACATCACCCGCGTGTCCGACAGCGACATCGATATTGCGATCGATACACAGGACGATGTCGACGATCATCTTTTGCCGCGTCCCCCGGTCGTCACGATCATGGGTCACGTCGATCATGGCAAGACCAGCCTGCTCGATGCGCTTCGCGGCACTGATGTGGTGAAGGGCGAGGCCGGCGGTATCACCCAGCATATCGGCGCCTATCAGGTGACGATGAAAGACAAGTCGAAGATCACTTTCCTCGACACGCCCGGCCATGAAGCCTTTACCGAAATGCGCGCGCGCGGGGCGAACGTCACCGATATCGTCGTCCTTGTGGTGGCAGCCGATGACGGGCTGAAGCCACAGACGATCGAGGCAATCAACCACACCAAGGCGGCCGGTGTGCCGATGATCGTGGCGATCAACAAGATCGACAAGCCCGAAGCGAACGCCAAGAAGGTCCGCGAGGCATTGCTTCAGTATGAAGTGATCGTCGAGGAAATGTCCGGCGATGTGCAGGATGTCGAAGTGTCCGCGCTCAAGAAGACCGGGCTGGACGAGCTGATCGAGAAGATCCAGATCCAGGCCGAACTGATGGAGCTGAAGGCCAATCCCGACCGCATGGCTGAGGGCAATGTGATCGAGGCGAAGCTCGACAAGGGCCGCGGCCCCGTCGCGACGATCCTGATCAGCCGGGGCACGCTGAAAGTCGGCGATGTGTTCGTGGTCGGCGCCGAAAGCGGCAAGGTCCGCGCGTTGATCGACGACAAGGGTCGCCAGATCAAGGAAGCGGGCCCGTCGATGCCAGTTGAAGTGCTCGGCCTGTCGGGCGTGCCGATGGCGGGCGATCCACTGCAGGTCGTCGAGAATGAAGCGCGTGCCCGCGAAGTGGCGGAATATCGCCAGGGCGTGATCACCAGCAAGCGCACCACATCTGCTCCGGCCAGCCTGGAGATGATGTTCTCCGCGCTGAAGGAAAAGCAGGCGATCGAGTACCCGCTTGTTGTGAAGGCCGATACGCAAGGATCGGTCGAGGCGATCGTCGCGTCGATCAACAAGATCAGCACTGCGGACATTCGTGCCCGCGTGCTGCATTCGGGCGTGGGCGGCATCACCGAGAGCGACGTTACCTTGGCCGGTGCATCGGGTGCGCCGATCATCGGCTTCAACGTGCGCGCCAATGCCAAGGCGCGCGAGATTGCCGAACGGCAGAAGGTCGCGCTCAAATATTACGACATCATCTATGACCTGATCGACGAAATTCGCCTGGGCATGGCGGGCGAGCTTGGCCCCGAGGCATTCGAAACGGTCGTCGGCCGCGCCGAAATCCGCGAGGTCTTCCCTGCCGGCAAGCATGGTCGCGCGGCTGGCCTGCTCGTGGTCGATGGCTATATCCGCAAGGCATTGAAGGCACGCATCACCCGCAACGACGTGATCATCTATAACGGTGAAATCGCCTCGCTGCGGCGCTTCAAGGACGACGTACCCGAAGTGCGCGCCGGCCTTGAGTGCGGCGTGACCTTTGCCAGCCATACCGACATCAAGCCGGGCGACTTCCTGGAAACCTACGAAGTCGAACTGCGCGAGCGGACGCTTTGATTTCAGCCGCTCTGGCAGTTTTGACTGCCAGAGCGGCTGCGAGAGTGTTTGAACAATGAAACCAGCAGACACCGCCGAAACCCGTTCCGTCCGCCTGCTGCGCGTGGGGGAACAGGTGCGTCACGCGCTGTCCGACATCCTCGCGCGTGGCGACGTGCATGACGAGACACTGGCGAAGCATATGGTGACCGTCACCGAAGTGCGGATGTCTCCCGATCTGCGCCACGCAACCGCGTTCGTGAAGCCGCTGCTCGGCAAGGAAGAGGCGGTGGTGCTGAAGGCACTGCGCACCAACACCGCCTATCTGCAAAGCGAAGTCGCGCGGCGGGTGAACACCAAATATGCGGCCAAGCTCAAATTCCTGGCTGACGATAGCTTCGATGAGGGCAGCCATATCGACAAGCTGCTGCGCGATCCCAAGGTAGTGCGCGACCTGGCGGCGGGTGACGACGAGGCCGATACCGCGGACTGATGGCCAAGCTCTATTTCTACTACGCGTCGATGAACGCCGGCAAATCGACCAATCTGCTGCAGGCCGATTTCAATTATCGCGAGCGGGGGATGAACACGGTGCTGTTCACCGCCGGAATCGATACGCGCTCCGGCACCGGGCGGATCGGCTCGCGGATCGGGCTTGATCGGTCGGCAATCGCCTTCGATGCTGACACCGATCTCGCCGCGACCGTGCTTGCCGCCGAGGGGCCGATCGCCTGTGTGCTGGTCGACGAGGCACAGTTTCTCACCGCCGCTCAGGTCGATCAGCTCGCCATGCTGGCCGATGTACAGCGCATCCCGGTGCTCGCTTATGGCCTGCGCACTGATTTTCGAGGCGATCTTTTCCCCGGATCGGCGCGGCTGCTGGCGATCGCGGACAGCCTGGTCGAGCTTAAATCGGTGTGCGAATGCGGGCGCAAGGCGACGATGAACCTGCGCGTCGATGCATCGGGCAAGGCGGTGGCGGAAGGGCAACAGACCGAAATTGGCGGCGAGGATCGTTATGTCGCGCTCTGCCGCAAGCATTTCACGGAACGGCTTGCCGCCGCTGCGGGCTGAACCCGGTGCACGGCTGGATCATCCTCGACAAGCCCTTGGGGCTTGGCTCGACGCAGGGCGTGTCGGCGGTGAAGCGTGCCTTGCGAACGGCGGGGTTCGATGCGAGCAAGCGCGGCATCAAGGTCGGCCATGGCGGCACGCTCGATCCGTTGGCGACGGGCGTGCTGCCGATCGCGATTGGCGAGGCGACCAAGCTCGCCGGGCGGATGCTCGACAGCGACAAGGTGTACGACTTCACGATCGCGTTCGGGGCGCAGACCGATACGCTCGACCTTGAAGGCAAGGTGATTGCCGAAAGCGATTTGCGGCCGACGCTGGCGCAGGTGGATGCAGTGCTGCCGCGTTTCACCGGGTCGATCGAGCAGGTGCCGCCGGCCTATTCCGCGCTGAAGGTAGATGGAGCGCGGGCTTATGATCTGGCGCGCGCGGGCGAGGATTTGGTGCTGGCGGGGCGGCGGGTGACGGTGTTTGAACTGAAACCCTCCCCGGCACGGGGAGGGGGACCAGCGAAGCTGGTGGAGGGGGTTCACCACGAGCGCAGCGCTGGTGGAGCGCCCCCTCCACCATTCGCCGAAGGAGCGAATGATCCCCAGCATCGGGTTGACCATGCCCCGCATGGTCAAGGATCGTCCGGGGGACGATCCGACCCGATGCTCCGTGCCGGGGAGGAACTTGATCGCATCACCCTCACCGCCCACGTCTCCAAAGGCACGTACATCCGCTCCCTCGCGCGCGACATCGCGCTGGCGCTCGGCACCGTTGGCCATGTCACGATGCTGCGGCGTACCAAGGCCGGGCCGTTCACCCTCTCCCACGCGATATCGCTGGACAAATTGGCTGAACTCGGTATTGCGCGCGGACTTGAACAAATACTCCTGCCGTTGAGGGCGGGGCTGGACGACATCCCGGCTCTACCCCTCTCCCCCGATCAGGCAGGGCTGCTCCGACAGGGGCGGGTGTTGATCGGGAT
>NZ_NCGB01000031.1:0-31312 GCF_002278865.1 Sphingomonas sp. 28-62-11
CACTCAGCGATTCCCGCTATGGAGTGATCGTGGTGACGTTATTGATCGCCATGCGCATCTTCGCGAAAGGACGTTTCAATCGGGTCGTCATCCTCCTGCCGCTCATCTCGATCGCAGCGCTGCTGCTCGGTGCCGGTGAAAACGGCGCTGTTCTCGCGATCGTCCAAAAAGATCAGCTGATCGAACTGAACACCCAGCGCGCATTCAACGAAGATTGCGATGATTATCATGAGGACGGAAAAATAGGAACGTGCCCTGAACCTTTCTATTTTCCGATCGTCAGACACTGGGAGGCCGAACTTTATTCGCTGTATACACAGCACTTTATCATCACTAATAATCCATTAGTGTATCCGAGTTGGTATGTAGAAAGTATCGGCGCGCTCTTTTCAATTTCGGATATTCGTCGAAATGGATCAATTAATTATGCGCGCTATCCGGCACAATATAAACAGTTTTTTAGATCTTATGAGAATGTGAATGTCGCTGATATCCTCACAGGTAAATACATCGCTATTGGGCCCGATAAATCACATTGGACACCATATCACGCCTGGCTGATCGCCCATTATTTCGTCTTCTCCAAACTAAAGCCCGAACGTACTCAGCAGTTTCGCCAGTATATGAATGATATCAACCGCGGCAAACCAATGGCTGAAGCCGCAAATGTGTTCGGCAATATGTCGCGGCTCCAGCGCGAAGTCCGCTCCTATGCCGAATCCGAATTTTACTTCGCTGAGGCAAAGCCGCCAGCGCAGCCCGTTGGCGAACCGCTCATCACGCCGTTGTCGCCTGCCGCAGTGGCAATGATTGCCCCGAAGATCGCACTTAGTGCACAGCTAGCTCAGGCGGTGGTTGCAAAGGGAAATGATCTGCCTGCCCCCACATCTATCGACAAGCCAGAACGAGACACGTGGCTGTCGCGCATTCGTGGTGCGGCCGAGCAATTTGACGATGTTGATGTCCTTAGCCTCGCCGCTGAGGCCGAATGCCGATCCGGCAATGCTGACACGTGCATTGCCTATGCCGAACGAGCGCTCGACAAAGCACCGGAAAATATTGTTGCCCTTACATGGAAAGGCGTCGCGCTGACCGACAAGGCCGTTACCGCCGCTCCCGAAAATCGACCGGCGATGACAGCAATGGCCCGCAAGACACTCCAGCGGGCTGTCGCGCTTGATGATCAATTGCCCTTACCCCGGATTGCCTATTTCCAAAGCTTCACCAAGCTCGGTGAGCGCGCACCAAAGGACGCGATGGCAGGGATGGCAGAAGCCATTCAGCGCGTGCCGGCTGCGGCGAGACCACGCCTCTACCTCGGCGAGGAACTGGTTCGACAGGGCCAGATCGACGCAGCGCGCCGGGTCCTCCATACTGTCCTGTACGGCGCCTATGAATCACCGGAAAGGACCGTTGCACGATCGTTGTTCGCACCAACGGGTGATGGCGTAGTATCGCGAAACTGATCGTCCGATGGCAGCAGTAACGCTGCCCTAGCCGCCCTTTCCTACCGCGCGAATCCGCTATGTTCGCCTTATGTTCTACAATGCTCCACAAACCAAATCCTACCCTGCCGGTGACACGATTCCGGCGGTTGCGGGAGAGCGTTGGAGACCCGCAACTTCCGCAACTTTGCCCGCTACGACTCGGGACGGGTTGACCCTCCCGCCGCGCCCGCTGCGGTGGCTGTTCCTTGATCTCAACAGCTATTTTGCCAGCGTCGAGCAGCAGCTGAACCCGGCGCTACGTGGCAAGCCAATCCTGGTCGCGCCGGTGGACAGCGAAACGACCGTCGCCATCGCCGCGAGCGTCGAGGCGAAACGATTCGGCATCAAAACCGGCACCCCGGTATGGGAAGCGCGGCGGCTGTGCCGCAACATCATCGTCACCCCCGCTCGGCATGAAAAATATGTCGAGTTTCACGACGCGATCATCGCCGAGGTGTGGAAACACCTCCCCGTCACCAAGGTCTGCTCGATCGACGAGGTTGCGTGTCGACTGCTCGACAACGAAAACAGTATCGAGGCGGTGACCGCGCTCGCCCACCGCATCAAGGCGGGCATTCGCGCCAATATCGGCGAATGCATGACGAGTTCGATCGGGGTCGCCCCCAACCGGCTGCTCGCCAAGCTCGCTTCCGATATGATGAAGCCCGATGGGCTGGTGATCCTGCCGGCCGAAACGCTGCCACACCGGCTGTACGATCTTCCCCTGCGCGACATTGCGGGCATCGGCGCGAAAATGGAGCGGCGGCTGGCACAGGAGGGGATCAACGATATCCGCCAGCTTTGCGAGCGTCGCCCGCGTGACGCCGGCAACGCCTGGGGCGGCACCAATGGTGATCGGCTCTGGTACCTTCTTCACGGCGTCGACCTGCCCGAAAAGCCGACGCAAAGCCGGACGATCGGGCACAGCCATGTGCTCTCACCCAGTAAACGCGGGCTTGAGTCGGTGCGGCTGACCGCGCGGCGGCTCGCGTTGAAGGCGGCGAGCCGGTTGCGGCGCAAAGGGCATTATTGCCGCCTGCTCGTGCTCCACGGCAAGTTTGAGGACGACAAGAGCAACTGGCGTGCCTCAGTCAAGCTGCCGGTTACGCAGGACAGTTTTGTTATCCTCGCCGCGCTGGACGGGCTGTTCCCGCAACTGGCGGCGGCGGGGCGCAAGCGGGTGGGTGGATTTCAGCTTCGTCAGGTGGGCGTTACCCTGTGCGAGATCGAGCCGGTGGCGGGAGAGCAGGAAAGCTTGTTCGCGCACCTCGATGCCAATGATCCGCTGGCGCGCGAAACCCGCGGGCTGGCGCTCAGTCGGGCGATGGATTCGATCAACGAGAAATTCGGTCGGCACGCCGTTTCAGTGGGGCCGCTTCACGGCGGCCGGATCGATCGGGTTGGCACCAAGATCGCCTTTGGCCGGATACCCGAACTCCACGAGTTTCATGAATGAAAGCAGACATTCACATGAATGATTGATGACGAAAATATTGCATTGCGAAGCAAAAGTTTGGCGCAATTAAAGGCCTCTTGACGAAACTTGTTGCGTGCGCGAAGCGTTCAGTCACCATGACAAAAAACACGCTTTTTGCCGCCGCTGCGATGCTGCTTTTGCCGCTCGCTGCCTGTGATCAGAAAACCGAAACGGTGACGACCCAGGCACCCGATCCCCAGGCTGAGGAGCTCGCCAAGGCGCCCAAGGTTGAGCTGCCGCCGTCGATCAAGGCTTCGGTGACGTTCCGGTGCAAGGACAACAGCCTGGCCTATGTCGATTTCATGTCGGGTGACAAGATTGCGGAGCTGCGCACCGAAAAGGATGGCGCGCCCATCAAGCTGACGGCTGAAAACGCCGGCGATCCGCTGGTTGCCGATGGCTATTCGCTGACCGGCACGCCCAAGGGGATCACCCTCGCCCAGCCCGGCAAGCCCAGCCAGGCCTGCAAAATCTGATCGATACCGATCAGCATTGTTTAAACCGGGCCGGGGTTCATCGAACCACCGGCCCTTTTACTGGGAGGGCGCCAAGGCGCTTGGGTGCTGGATCGACAAGTTAACCTTGCACCGGCGCGAGGGGTTGGGCACGATGCAGGGCCATTGAAGGAGGATCACCGACCCTTGGCGACTATTGCGATCTACAGCTTGAAAGGTGGCGTCGGCAAAACCACACTTGCCGTGAACCTGGCCTGGTGTGCCGCGACTCAATCGTCGCGCCGAACCTTGCTATGGGATCTCGATCCCCAGGCCGCGAGCACCTTCATGCTCACCGAACGCAAGACCAAGGATCAGGCCCAGTCGATATTCACCAAGGATATCGACCCCGAAAAACTGGTCCGCAAGACGGGCGTCGAGCGACTCGACCTGATCGGCGCAGATTCCTCGTTGCGCGGCCTCGATGTGCTGTTTCATGAGATCGACAAGAAGAAGCTGCTTACCAAATTGCTCGCCTCAATCGGCAAACATTATGATCGGGTGCTGCTCGATTGCCCGCCAGGCCTTACCGAGACGAGCGATCAGGTGATGCGCGCCGCCGATCTGATCGTGGTGCCGGTCATCCCGTCCCCCCTGTCCGAACGCGCCTTTGCCGAGGTGGCCGAACGGCTCGGCGCCCGAGCGCAGTTGATGCCGGTGCATTCGATGGTCGACAAGCGCCGCAAGCTCCACGGCGAAGCGCTGGCCCGTCACCCCGATTGGCCCGTCATCCCAATGGCGAGCGTGATCGAATCGATGACGGTGCGGCGGGCACCCGTTGGCAGCTTTGCCGGCAAAAGCGCGTCGGGGCAGGCCTTTGCCCAGCTCTGGCGGGCGATCGAGAAGAGACTGGCAACATCGGGCGGCTCGCGCTGAACCAATCGGCTCAATGACGGCGCTCGATCCCAAACTCGTGCTCGGCGCTTATGCGGTCGGCGTGTTTCCGATGGCGGATCACCGGGGTGCCGACAGCATCTACTGGGTCGAGCCGAAACGCCGCGCGATCCTGCCGCTCGACGGATTTCATTTGTCGCATTCGCTTAAGAAAACCATCGCTGCCGACCGTTTCCGCGTCACTGCAGACACCGCCTTCGAACAAGTCATAGCGCTCTGCGCCGCCTCCGCCGTCGATCGGCCCGATACCTGGATCAGCACCGATATCGAACGTGCTTTCATCGATCTGCACCGCATGGGATATGCCCATTCAGTCGAATGCTGGGATAGGGAGCGGCTGGTGGGCGGGCTCTATGGGCTCGCGCTTGGCCGCGCGTTCTTCGGTGAGAGCATGGTCAGCCGGGCGCGCGACGCATCCAAAGTGGCGCTGGCATGGCTCGTGGCGCGGCTGAAGGTCGGCGGTTTCCAACTGCTCGATTGCCAGTTCCAGACCGATCATCTCGCGTCGCTGGGCGCAATCGAGATTAGTCGGCGCGATTATCTGGTCGGACTGTCTTCAGCCGTCGACGGGGCGGTTGCGGGCGCGCTTGGTGGCGCCGACGGGCGTTCGCCCGCGCCGACAGTCGGGGATTTTTCCGCGCTCGACCGGTTATTGGCTCTGCCGCCCGATCCCGCAACGGCTTCGCCACCGCTCGGAAAGGTCATCGCACAGCTTTTGGTCCACACGTCATAAACGGGGTGCTGCACCACGTTGAGCGCCGGCCGCTCCTTGTAAAGCCAGCCTGAAAAATACCGCCGCCACCCCTTGTCGGGTTGCTGCACATCAACCTGCACAAAGGCGCCAGTGAATTCCTCCTGCTCCCAAGGCGCGGTACGCTCGCAGGCCCGCAGTCGAACGATGACATCGCCGACGCGAACAGCCTGCCCCGGCTTCAACGTCAGGTTACGCGACACACCATTCCGCTTGTTGAGCAGGCCGACCACCGCGACGCGCTGCGCCATCGGCGTGGCACCTCGAGTCAAGTCAAGGTCGGGGGTAACGTCAACGGTGACAACGTCTGACGCCGCCTGCACTTTATCGAGTTCGGTCGTTGGTGCCGACTGGAGGGTGACGGAATCAACGGCCGCGTCACCGAAATAGGAAACCCCAGCCCAGATCAGCAGGGCGAGCAGAATCGCCCCGCCACCTGCGATCAGCCAGGGCCTTATTCGCCCGGCGTCCACGCTTCGTAATCGCCAGTGGCAGCCGCGCGCGCGCCGCCTTTTTCAAGGGCACCCGCTGGGCGATAGGCGGCTGCCGTGCCGGTCAAGTTCGGCAAAGGCGGCTTTTGCCAGCGGCGCGGCGGCGGCAGGGCCTGATCCGGCAAAGCTTCGACCTGATGATGCAGCCAGCCAAACCATTCGGGCGGCACGCGGCTGGCATCATTGGCGCCTGCATAGATTACCCAGCGCCGCACATTACCGTGCATGTCGACGCCGCCCTCATAATAGACATTGCCGAGCGAATCCTCGCCAGCGCGCGTTTTGCCGCGCAACGCCCAGTTGGTGCCGATGGTGGCACCGTTCCACCACGTAAAGATCGATGCAAGAACGCCCATGCCCGCCGCTTAGCCGTTGGCGGCGCAGGCAGCAACAGCAGGGTTCGTCGTCATCTGTTTTTTGCGGTCAGCGTCCGGGGCCGCCGGGCCAAGTGACAAGATCATCCTCGGCAATGCCAAGTTCGGCCGCACGGCCACCCTTGAGTTCAAGCACCGCTGCGACCGGTTCGCCCGATGGGATGGGGCTTTCGGAGAAAGGCGTCGTATTCTCGGCGATATGCACGATCGAACCATCGGCGCGGATAAAGATTATGTCGAGTGGGCTCGGTGTGTTCTTCATCCAGAAACTGGCCTCACGCGGCGGTCCGCTGGGCGGATAGGGCGCAAACAGCATACCGCCATCCTTGGGAATATCGGTACGGTACATCAGCCCGCGCTGCTGCTCGTCTTCGGTTTTGGCGGTTTCGACCTGAAAGGTGTGGACGCCATTGACGCTCTTAACCGTTACCGTGATGGTTGCGGTCCGTGCTTCGGTCGAAGCGGATGCGGCCGCGGTACCACCCGAACAAGCGGTGAGTGATGCCATCAGGGCGAGCGCTGTCGCCGCGCCAATCCACCGGGTCAATCGCATGTGCCGTCAGCCTTCCTGTTCGACCACCACCGCAAGCGGCCCCTTGCGTCCATCGACAACTCGGGCGCGCAGCGGCTGATCAGGCTCCACCTCGCCAATATTGGCACGGCGCAGCGTTTCCATATGGACGAATATATCGGCGGAATCAGAATCGCGCACGAGAAATCCATATCCCTTCAAACGATTGAACCATTTGACGGTCACAGGTTCGAAATCGCCCGCCTGATCGATCAAGGCCGCCGGATTCACGCGCTCCTCGACTGATCGCATGCGAGGGGGCACCTCAACGGCATTCGTCAGATCGATATCGATGATTTCAGATGCCTGGAAACCCCGATCGCGCCGAACGGCGATGCAATCAATCCGCGCGCCTTCGGGCAGGCTGCGACGGCCATGCGCTTGCAGCACCGAAAAGTGCACCAGCACATCACCAAACGCGCGATCATCAGCGACGATGAAACCAAAACCACGCGTAACATCAAACCATTTCAGCGCACCCGATACGCGGTGCCCATCGGTTTCGCCGTCTGGCGAGGCCACACGATGTTCGAAGCTGTGTCGTTCGGATGCGAGCGGATCGAGCGTTGCTGTTACCGCTTGATGCGCTTCCGGCTGCTCAGATACCAAGATACATTCTTCCCCCGTAACGACTGCTAGCACACAAGCTGACGAGATAAAATCATCTGACGTCATTGATCGCCCATCGCCGCCGCGGCCAATGTCGCGGTGGGCTTCAGTCGCTTGCACCCATTGCGGCGGGGGCTCTTATTCAGCGTCACGCAGCTGGTCGACATCCTCTCCAGGCGCCATCGCAGCGATGCGCCTGGCCAGACTGAAACCATGACCGCCACGGATCATCGCAGCGATCTGTTTCTCGCGCTTGATACGATCGACCGGCTCGTCCGAGAACGGACCTATCCGTCGCTTTCGCGCAAAGGTCAGCGCTGCATCAACCGCACGGTCGGCGATATCGGGTGCCAGGGCGGCGCTGTCCTCGGCGCCGATGCCGGCGTGGTGCAACGCCCCGGAGACGCGCCGCGCACCGAGTCCCCGGCGGGCCATGGCGCGCGCGCGGGCCTCACCGAATGCGCGATCATCGATATACCCCGCCTCCGCAAATCGATCGGCAATCAGCGCGGTATCGGGCGGCACCCCATCAAAGCCGCGCAGCCTGATCTTGCCATCCAGATAAGATGCCAATTTCGCCCTCGTCGTCGCAAATCGCTCGACATAGCGCAACGCCAGGCGTTCCAGACTGGGGCTATCGAGCGGAGGCAGCGGGCGTTTTGGCGGGCGCATGCCATCATTGTGCCACAGTCAGGCTGGATTTTGAACGCTTGCTCGGGGGATAATGCGGGCTTCACAGCAGCGACAGCGCGTCATAGCGTCATCAAAGGCATTGGGCATGGGTATGGAAACGGGGCAAATTGACAAGGCAGAGGTGGCAGACGCGCCATTTGTGCTGATGCCTACGCCAACCCATGACGATCTGCCACGCCGGTTCGCCGATTTCGAAACGCTGGGCGAAGCGCTCGATTATGCCGCTGCCGGGGTGCGCGGGCTGAACTTTCACGATGCGCGCGGCAATCTGGCACGCGCTTATCCATTTGCTGAATTGCGGACCGACGCGCTCGATACCGCGCTTCGGTTGATCGCGATGGGCGTGAAACCGCTCGACCGGATCGCGTTGGTTGCCGAAACAGGGCCAGAATTTGCCGCGCTGTTCTTTGCTGTGGTGTATGCCGGTGCCTGGCCGGTGCCGCTGCCGCTGCCGACCTCGTTCGGTGGCCGTGATTCCTATATCGAACAAATCCGCGTTCAGCTTGGCAGCTGCGATCCGTCGATGCTCATCTATCCGCCCGCGCTGGCCGAAATGGCTGGAGAATCGGCGCGGCTTGCTGGGGTAACCGGGATCGACTGGGACGATCTCGCAAGCCGCCCCGCTCCTGCCGCACCGCTGCCGCAGGCCAAGCCCGACGATATCGGCTATCTGCAATATTCGAGCGGATCGACGCGTTTCCCGCACGGCGTCGCCGTTACCCACCGCGCGCTGCTCAACAATCTTGCAGCGCACAGCCACGGCATGAACTTGATCCAGAGCGACCGCTGCGTTTCATGGCTGCCCTGGTACCACGACATGGGTTTGGTTGGTTGTTTCCTGTCGCCAGTCGCCAACCAGCTGTCGGTCGATTATCTGAAGACCGAAGATTTCGCGCGCCGTCCACTCGCCTGGCTCGATCTGGTCACGCGCAACCCGGGTACCACGGTCAGCTATTCGCCAACCTTTGGCTACGATATTTGCGCACGCCGCATGTCGAGCCAGACCAAGGCATCGGGCCGGTTCGATCTGTCTCGCTGGCGGATCGCCGGCAATGGCGCTGACATGATCCGACCGGACGTGATGCAGAGCTTTGTTGACGCCTTTGAAGGCGCTGGCTTCAAGGCCGGGGCCTTCCTGCCCAGCTATGGCCTGGCCGAAGCAACGCTGGCGGTGTCGATCATGCCCCCGGGCGAAGGCATTCGCGTTGAACTGGTTGAGGAAACCCAGCTTTCCGGCGCTGCCGCCAAACAAGATCGCCCTCAGCGTTATCGCGCGATCGTGAATTGCGGCAAGCCGGTGCGCGACATGGCCGTCGAAGTGCGTGAGGAAGACGGCACGCCGCTGCCCGATCGCGCGATCGGCAAGGTATGGTGCAAGGGCCCGTCGATCATGGAGGGCTATTTCCGCGATCCTGAATCGACCAGCGCGTGCATGGTCGATGGCTGGCTCGATACCGGTGACATGGGCTATATGTCCGAGGGCTATATCTACATCGTTGGCCGCGCCAAGGACATGATCATCGTCAATGGCAAGAACCATTGGCCGCAGGACATTGAATGGGCGGTCGAGCAGCTGCCCGGGTTCAAGGCAGGCGACATCGCCGCCTTTGCGATCACCACGCCGGGCGGCGAGGAAACCCCCGCCGTGCTCGTCCAGTGCCGCAGCTCAGACGAGAGTGAGCGCGTGCGCCTGCGTGAGGAAATCCGTGAAAAGGTGCGTTCGGTTACCGGTATGAACTGCGTGATCGAGCTTATCCCGCCACGCACGCTGCCGCGCACCAGCTCGGGCAAGCTGAGCCGTGCGAAGGCCCGCAACCTCTATCTGGCAGGGGAAATCAAGCCCTACGCCATCGCTGCCTGAACCACGAAAAATTTGGCAAATCGCTGCGGGATTCTAACGATCCGCTAACCAGCAACGGCGTAGTCTTATGAGGTGCCAAATTCCGCCGCCTCGCAATTCGCTCAGCCAAAGATAGACGCCCGTGCCTTGCTCGGGCTGTATGATCCGGCGGATTCGACCGATTGGGGGCCCATTCGCGCCGCGCAGTTGAATGCCGGGCGGCAACTCGCCCTGTTCATGCTCGCCGCCAATGTCGTTGGGGCAGCACTCGTCATGCTGCTCGCCGTCGATATGGTGCCAGATTGGGCCCGGATCAGCTGGGGTGCAGGGGTTGCAGCGATTAGCGCGGCGATTGCTTTCCGGCGATTGAGCGGCACCTATCGCAATGCGCCAACCGCCCCCATTGAGGCAGTGCGCGATACCGTGCTCGAGGGCATTGCGCTGGGCGTGATCTGGTCAGTGCCGCCGGTTGCCCTGGGTACGCAATCCGATACCACGATGGCGCTTGGCCTGTGGATTATCCTGTCGGTCTTGATGACGGCATCGTCAGTCGCGATGGCAGCGCTGCCGCTGGCGACGATGAGCTTCTTGGCCATACTCGGCACCGCGATCGGGGTGATGCTATTCATCATGGCCGCCCCGTTGCTCGCCGTCGCAGCACTGCTTTTCACGTGCCTGTTGATGCTCGGCTGTTTCGGGAGGGCAAAGTCGCTCATCATTATCAGAGCAAACGAAATCGCTCTCGCGGAGCGCGATGAAACGGTCAGCCTGTTGCTGAATGACGAGGAGGACAAGACTGCCGACTGGCTGTGGGAAATTGACGCCGCCCGCCGCGTGGTGCGCGCCTCACCGCGCTTTGCTTATGCCGTCGGCCTCGATCCGCTCAAGATCAACAATATGCCTTTCCTGCAGGTGCTCGCCGGACCGGGCTGGGAAACGGGCAAGTTCAGCGCTGGCTTGCACACGCTGGCGGACAAGCTGAAGAACCGCGAGTCCTTTCGCGATCTGCTGTTACCCGTCCAGTTCGATGGCGCTGAACGATATTGGGAAATCACCGCTGCCCCACGCTTTGATGAAACGGGTGTTTTTGTCGGCTTTCGCGGGGTCGGATCGGACGTGACCGAGGCGCGTCGATCGGCGGAAAAGATCAACCGTATGGCGCGCTATGACGCCCTGACAGGCCTGCCTAACCGGTTGCTGATCAACGAAACGCTTGCCCGTGCGATGGCCAATGCAGAACAGTGGAATTCGCGCTGCGGCTTTGTGATGATCGATCTCGATCGGTTCAAGGCGATCAACGATACGCTCGGCCACCCGGTGGGTGATCGTATGCTGATGCTGGTGGGTGATCGGTTGCGCGCGTTGGTGAGCGACGGCGATGTCGTCGGTCGGCTCGGGGGTGACGAGTTTGCGCTCGTCATTCGCGATGCGACGGATAGTGCGCGGGTGGAGCGGATCGCCCGGTCAATCATCGACGCGATCTCGCAACCTTATGAGATCGATCAGAACACGCTCTATATCGGTGCGAGCCTGGGCATCGCACTGGGGCCGCGCGACGGACGAACCGCTGAAATGCTGGTGCGATCGGCCGACCTGGCACTGTACCGATCGAAGGACGCTGGCGGCGGCGCGTTCCACGTTTATGAGCCACAGCTTCACGCCGTCGCCGAAGAGCGGCGCGTGCTCGAAATGGCGCTGCGCAAGGCGCTGCCCAATGGCGAGCTTCAACTCCATTACCAGCCAGTCGTCAGCGCCCAGTCAGGCGCGTTGACCGGGTTTGAAGCGCTGCTGCGCTGGCACCATCCTGAGCTCGGCAACATCTCACCGGTCAAGTTCATCCCACTTGCAGAGGACACGCGACTGATCGGCCCGATCGGCGAATGGGTGTTGCGCACTGCCTGTGCAGAAGCGGCGCGATGGGAAAGCCCTGTGCGGGTTGCCGTCAACGTCTCGCCCGAACAGCTTAACAACCCCAGCTTCGTCGCCGTCGTCGCCTCGGCGCTCAGCAACAGCGGCCTGCCTGCCGATCGGCTCGAGCTTGAAGTGACCGAAAGCGTGTTCATGCGCGAAGGCACCGGGGCAACCAAGGTTCTGGAACGGATCCTGGACCTGGGCGTGAAGTTATCGCTCGACGATTTTGGCACTGGCTATTCCTCGCTCGGCTATCTCAGCCGCACGCGTTTCTCGTCGATCAAGATCGACCGCAGCTTCGTGCAGGGCGCCTCCAAGAAAGTGCCCGAGGCGATTGCGATCATCCGCGCCGTCGTGGCGCTTGCCCAGTCGCTCGGCATGGCGACAACCGCCGAAGGGGTGGAGACCGAGGACGAGCACCGGATGGTCTACGAACTCGGTTGCACCAAGGTGCAGGGCTATTATTTCGGCCGACCGCTGCCCGTGGAAGAAGCCCGCGCCGTCGCCGCCCGCGCACGGCCCGATGCGAGCGCCGCCGCGTAACGCCACTGCGTCAGGTTGGGGGCAAAGCGATCTTGCCTCCCCCGCCCCTGCTCGCTAAAGCCTCAACCCGCACAGGGGTGTAGCTCAGTTGGTTAGAGCGTCGGTCTCCAAAACCGAAGGCCCTCGGTTCGAGTCCGAGCTCCCCTGCCACTTCCCGCGCCTTTCCGTCGCTTTTGCTAGTGGTCTTGCCTTTTCGCGGGTCGCTCGCTAGATGCTGTTTCCATTCCGAACATGGGGATGAGCGCGGCTGGTTCGACAAGGACCAGGCGGCGGCTCTTTGCCCCGGACGCGGCGCTTTTGAACAGGTTGCAACGACGTGGCAAAAACGACTCCTCAGGAATTCATCCGCCAGGTGCAGACCGAAACCAAGAAGGTCGTCTGGCCGACGCGGCGTGAAACGATCATGACCGGGGTGATGGTGATGATCATGACGCTGATGCTCGGGGTGTTTTTCTTCACGATCGATTCGATCTTTGCAGCGATCGTTAAACTGCTGCTGTCGTTCGCAAAATAAGCGTGGAATCAAGGACGCATTAACGCATGGCACGCTGGTACATTATTCACGCTTATTCCGGTTTCGAGGGCAAGGTCCGCGATTCGATCATGGCTGAGGCGACCCGCATGGGGCTCGACCGGCTGGTCGAAGCAGTCGAAGTGCCCACCGAGACGATTACCGAGGCACGCCGGGGCAAGAAGATCCAGGTCGAGCGCAAATTTATGCCGGGCTATGTGCTCGCCAAGCTCGACATGAACGACGATGTCTATCACCTGGTGAAAAACACGCCGAAGGTGACGGGCTTCCTCGGATCAATGGGCAAGCCCCAGCCGATCAGCGAAACCGAAGCTGCGCGCATGCTTTCGACCAAGGAAGAAGCTGCTGCGGCGAACGTCAAGCAGCAGGTCAAGGTCGATTACGAGATCGGCGATGCGGTGAAGGTGCTCGACGGCCCGTTCGCAAGCTTCAACGGCACGGTCGAAGAACTCGATTTCGACAAGTCAAAGGTCAAGGTCTCGGTCTCGATCTTCGGGCGCGCAACGCCGGTAGAACTGGACTTCGAACAGGTCGAACGCGTCAAGTAAGGCAGTTTGTCGCCCAGCGACGCGACTCTCTAGCGGTTGTCAACTCCGTAGACCCCAACCCGTCAGGTTTTGGCTGGGCCATCCCCGCGCCACCGGTCTGCGGCTTCGTGGTCACCGCTGCGGGCCTCTACCCACCGCGCATCGGCGCCGCGTTCCTCGCGCTTCCAAAAAGGGGCGTCGGTTTTCAGCCGGTCGATGAGGAATGCACAGGCATCAAGCGCTGCGGCGCGGTGCGGGGCGGCGGTGGCGACGAACACCACCCGGTCGCCTGGCACCATCCGCCCGACCCGGTGGACGATATGTGCCGCGATCAGGCCCCAGCGCGCTGTCGCCTCAACCGCAAGATCGTGCAGTGCACGTTCGGTCGCGCCCGGATAATGTTCCAGCTCGAGCACCGTCACGCCGTCATCGCCGCGCACTAGTCCGGTGAAACTCGCCACCGCGCCAGCGCCTGTCTGCTCCGCCAGCGCCAGTTCGGCCGCGATATCGATCGCGTCGGACTGCACCCGTGCGCTCATCATCCGCCCGTTACCGGCGGAAAGATCGCAATCTCGCGCGCGCCGGCGATCGATGCATCAAGCGCGACGAACTTCTGGTCGATCGCCGCGCGCAGCCGGGTGCGGTCAGCGAAAGCACGGGCATGGCCGTCGCTGGTGGCAGCGAGCCAATCGATCAGATCAGCCACGCTGGCCACTGCCGATGACGGCGTAATCACCTCATGCCCGGTACCGATCTGCTCGCGCACCCAGGCGAAATAGAGCATCTCAATCGCCACGCGGATTAATCCATATGCTTCAGGCCGACGCGCAAATAATCCCAGCCCGTCACCGCCGTCAGCGCCGCCGCCAGCCACAGCGCAGAAAGGCTGAACGGCTTGATCCAGAGCTCGGTCGGCAGCGCGCCTGCCAGGATGAGGCCGCCAAAGGCCACGATCTGAAGCGTCGTCTTCCATTTCGCCAATTGCGATACCGGCACTGACACGCGCAGTTGCGCCAGAAATTCACGCAACCCCGATACGGCAATTTCGCGCAGCAAAATGACCAATGCCGCGATCTTGTGCACGCCACCGATATCGCCCGTCCCCACCAACAGCAGGATGACGGCGGCGATCATGATCTTGTCGGCAATCGGATCGAGGAACACGCCAAGTTTCGACACCGTGCCCTGCGCACGCGCCAGATAGCCGTCGAAATAATCGGTAATGCCCATCAGGCAGTACAATGCGAACGCAATCGCATAGCCAGTCTGCCATTCGGGCCACCACAGGAACCCGGCGAGCAGCGGTACGGCGAGAATACGCGACAGGGTGAGCAGGTTGGGTAAGGTCAGCATCGCCAGCCGCTCTACGCCCCGGCGCGGCTGGCGCAAACCCCCAAGCGCGGCACGCGCGATTGCTGGCGGGATGCGCCTTGCGATTATCCGATTGCCGGTTTCGTCAAGGCTCGGCTATGGACCTGCCTTAGTGTTGCCATTTTGAGGTGCGGTTGCTCCATGTTGAATGCGCTCGGGCTATTGAAGGAGCGCCGTTTCCTGCCCCTTTTCGTCACGCAGTTCCTGGGTGCCTTCAACGACAATCTGTTCAAGACGTCGATGGTGCTGTTCGCGACGTACCAGATTTACAACGATCCCACGGTCGAACAGAATTTCAACGCGCTGGCGACGGCGATCGGCATTCTGCCGTTCTTCCTGCTCTCCGCGCTCGCCGGGCAGCTCGCCGATACGCACGATAAAGCCAGGATCATCCGGATCGTCAAAACCGCCGAAATCCTGATTATGATCGTGGGATCGGCTGGCCTGCTGATCGCGCATGGCGGCTATGCGACCCCTGGGCTTGCGCTGATGCTTGTCGCCGTCCTGGGCTTGGGCATCCACTCCGCTTTTTTCGGGCCAATCAAATACGCCATCCTGCCGCAGCATCTGCACGAGGATGAAGTGCTGGGCGGCACGGGCATGGTCGAAGCCGCGACCTATCTCGCGATCCTGTCAGGTACGGTGGTTGCCGGGGTGCTCGCGACCTTCCCGGCGGAGATCACCGTAGCGACCGTGATCGCCGTCGCGCTGATCGGCTGGGTCATGGCGTTGTTTGTGCCGCCTGCGCTCCGGCAAGGGCCCGAGCTGACGGTGAACTTCAATCCCTTCACCTCATCATGGCGAGTCATCAGCGCCACGATGCACATCCCGCGCTTGTTCATGACGATCTGCGCGATCAGCTTTTTCTGGTCCATGGGCGCAGTGCTGATCATCATCTTCCCGCCGCTGGTGAAGAATGTGCTGACCGCCAATGAAGCGGTATCAACTTTTGTGATCGCGTTGTTCTCGATCGGCGTTGCGATCGGATCGGTGGCGATCAACGCGCTGCTGAGGGGGCACACATCGGCGCGCTATGCCCCCGGATCGGTCCTGGCGATGGGCGGCTGCATCATCATCTTTTCGCTATTGTGCCGCGCTTGGCCAGCAGCCCCGGCCGGCACCCTGTATGATCTGATGACCTTCATCGAAATGCCCCGCGGGATCATGATCGTGATCGCGTTGATGGCCATCGCGATTACCGGCGGGATGTTCGTCGTGCCGCTCTACGCCTTCCTGACGACGACGGTGACGAAGGACCAGACGGCACGCACCGTTGCTGCCAATAATGTCGTCAACGCGGGCGCCATGGTGATCGGTGCGCTGGGGGTGCAGGCACTGGCTTTTGCCGGGGTCGGCCCTGGCGATATGCTGTTCGTGGTGGCGGCGATGTGCCCCATCTCGGCCTGGCTTGGCCACAAGCTTCATCTGGTGTGTGACCAGCCGATACCGCATCACTGATGCGGCTGGGACGCTAGAAGATCAGCGTGTAGATGCAGACGAAGAATGCCGTAAAGCTCAGCGCGAAGAGCTTCAGGTCATCTTCACCGCGCGGCGCGGCCGAGGTTGGTAGCCGCCTGTGGCGACGCGCCAGCGCGACCTGGCGGCGGATCGGGTGCCCGGCGAAACCGGCGGGCGCAATGGCGGCGGAGGCGGTCTGTTTCATGCACCGCAGTTAACAATCTGTTTACGATTTTTGCCAGCGTTCAAGATGGTTAAGCGATGTTCAGCTTCGGGACGGCGCCATGACCGGGACGTAACCGTCACACAGATGTAAAGAAATATTGCTCCGGCGGCTGCGACATCGCCCAATCGTTGACCGTTCGCCCCACGCCGCTTAGTCGAACCTGCAGGGGAATAGGCCAACCGCCATGACTGCGCCGACCATTATCCTGGTAGAAGATGATCCCGCGCTGCGGATGCTCACAACCCGTGCCCTGCAGGAAAACGGCTATACCGTCCGCCCCGCATCGGCAGCGCCCGAAATGTGGCTCGCGCTTGAAAAAGGGCCGGTTGATCTCGTGCTGCTCGATATCATGTTGCCCGGCACAAGTGGTCTCGATCTATGCCGGGCGTTGCGCCAGAAATGCGACGTGCCGATCATCTTCATCAGCGCCCGTTCCAGCGAGACAGATCGAGTCGTCGGGCTGGAACTGGGCGCCGATGATTATCTGGCTAAGCCGTTTGGCACGCGCGAATTGGTAGCACGGGTCCGCGCGGTGTTGCGGCGCCCCGCGCTTGATCGCCAAAATGCCGAGCGCGAAGCCCGGACGATCACTTTTGATGGGTGGACGGTCAATCTGCCGCGCCGGGAATTGCTGGCGCCCAGCGGTGCAAGCATCGATCTGACCGGGGCCGAATTCGATCTGCTCATCGCACTGCTCGATCATGCCCAGCGCGTTATTGCCCGCGAGCGGCTGATCGAGCTGTCCCGCACCCGGCTTGGCGATAGTTCGGATCGCAGCATTGATGTGCTCGTCAGCCGCCTGCGCCGCAAACTTTCGGGCGCGGGTAAGGAAGCGCCAATCATCACCGTGCGCGGCATCGGCTATATGCTCAACGTGCCTGTCGAACGGCATTGAGGCAGTTTGCCCGCCCGTCGCTTGGGCTGCTCAGCCGGATTCTCGCCATCCTGCTGCTTACTGTCATCATCGAATTCGGTGTCAGCACGCTGCTTTACGAGCGCGCCAGCCAGTTTTCGGTCCGCGATGACGAAGCCCGCCGCTTGGCCGAACATCTCGTCATCAGCCGTCGGCTGATCGCCGAGCGCCCGGTGGCGGAACGCCTCGCTATGGCCGCGCAGTTGACCACCGATCGCTATTTGATGCGCTGGGAAGGGCGCGTTACATCACCGCCGCCACTCGCAACCGAGCTTGCCGGGATGCGGCGCCAGATCATTGCTTGGGAACCAGCACTGGCCAGCGCCGATCTGCGCCTGCAACTCACGTCCCCGGGCCGACGATCGGTGGTGTCCGGCGGGTTGCGGCTGCCCGATGACAGCTGGGTCTATTTTCGAACCCGCACACCGATTGTAGGACTCAATCTGACGACCGAGCGGATTCTGCAGGCATTGGCGCCCGCGGTCGCGCTGATCGTGATGGGTGGGCTGTTGATGCAGCGCACGCTGCAGCCGCTGCGCCGGCTCGCCGCGGCAGCCGAGCAAATGGGCAGTGGCACCAGCGTTCATGTCGAGGAAGAAGGCCCGACCGACGTGGTCCGCGTGGTGCGCGCGTTCAACACCATGCAGGACCGCATTCATCAGCTGATCAATGATCGTACCCAGGGCCTGTTTGCGGTTGGTCATGATATGCGAACGCCCCTGTCTCGCCTGAAGCTGCGGGCCGATGCCATTCCCGATACGCAGGTCCGGCACGCGATACGCGGCGACATTCATGAGATGGAGGCAATGGTGGGATCGCTCCTTGCCTATCTGGGCGGCGACGATGATCCCGAAAATCCGGCGCATATCGACCTTGCGGTTACCTGCGCCACGATTGCGGACGACGCCGCTGATAATGGCGCAACCGTTATCTACAACGGCCCCGATCACCTCGAAATGGTGCTGCGACGATCAGCGATCAAACGGGCCATCACCAATCTGGTCGATAACAGTCTCCATTACGGCACGCGCGCAACGCTCTCGATCATGGTCGACGATTTCTGGGTGTATCTCAACATCGATGATGATGGTCCTGGCATTCCTGCCGACAAGACTGACCTGGTGATCCAGCCCTTTGTCCGGCTCGATCCAGCCCGGCAACGCGACACCAAAGGGTTCGGGCTGGGGCTTGCGATTGTAGCCGATACAGTAGCACGTGAAGGGGGCCGACTGAGCCTGTCGAACCGTCCCGAAGGCGGGCTCCGCGCGCAGATCATGTTACCGCGTCGATAGCGAGGTAGTGACTACAAGAGACACGTTAAATTACGTCCACGTGTTTTTGCAGAAATTTATCGGTGATAAACCTCAAGCGTTGGTTTTGAAGGCCCGTCTTGTTTGGCAGGCGCCTTCACTGAACATCCGGTCTGGCCGACCGTCCCCAAACCCTCGCGCCAGAATAGCCGGACGGGTCGGCGTTCCCATGCGCCGACCCGAATTCTTCAAACCACAGCGACGTCTTTTCAGGCTGTACCGATCAGCGTTTTCAACGGTGTCGCCGGATCGGCCAGCAGGGCGAGATCGGGTGAAACAGCGCCGGCGACGAGCCCGCGCCCGGCGACGTAATCTTTGACCATGTTGACACAATCGAGCGCAATGACGCACCCAGCCTGCAGATAAACGACCGAAAAACTGCGAGTTGCCGGATCACCGCGCACCACCAGCGCGTCATGGCCCACTGACAGGCCCACCGTCTGCAACTTCAGGTCATATTGGTTTGACCAGAACCACGGTACAGCATCATATTCCCCGTCGCCCCCCATGATCGCCTTGGCGACCACATTCGCCTGATCATTGGCGTTCTGCACCGATTCGAGCCTGATCATCGCGCCACCGGCAAAATGATTGTGATGCGCGGCACAGTCGCCGATTGCGAAGATATCGGCCAGGCTGGTGCGGCACTTGCCATCTACCTCCACCCCGTTGCCACCACGCGCACCCGCCGCGATCAACGGTGCAATAGCCGGGATGATACCGATCCCCACCACCACCATCTCGCACCCGATCACATCGCCATCGGCGAGCCGGACGCCAATCGCTTGTCCCTCCGACGCCTCAATCCCCGCGACCATCGCGCCAAGCCTTACATCAACGCCGTGCGCGCGATGCTCATCCTCGAAAAACCGCGACAAAGGCTCACCCGCCACGCGGGCCAGCACCCGATCAAGCGCCTCGATCACCGTCACTTGCTTGCCCAACTTGGTGAGCACAGCGGCCGCCTCAAGCCCGATATAGCCGCCACCAACGACGGCGACGCGCGCCACCTGCGGCATTTCGGCGATCATCCGGTCGACATCGGCACGCGTGCGGACATAATGGACGCCCCGCGCATCGGCGCCCGGGCAGCCCAATCGGCGGGGGGCGCCGCCGCCCGCCCAGATCAACTGGCCATAGCCGATCGTGCGACCGCCCTCAGTTTTCAGCACATGCGCATCGGGATCAATCGCGGCTACCCGTGTGCTTAACTCGAAATCGATCGACCGTTCGCTCCAAAAGGCGGCGGGGCGGATCAGCAGCCGCTCAAATGGCTTCTCGCCCGACAGATAATCCTTTGACAGCGGCGGGCGCTCATAGGGCAAATCGGGCTCATCGCCGATCAGCATGATCGATCCGGCAAAACCTTGTTGACGCAGCGCAATCGCGGCCTGTGCGCCGCCATGCCCGGTCCCGACGATCACTACATCCGCCTGATCCACGCGCGCTCCGTCCTTCGATGGTCGACAATTGATCGCTGCCTATCGCCGCTCTGGCCCGGCAGGGCAATTGGCTTCACCTTACCGGTGCCGATCACCGGTCAATCTACCCCAGCGCCCCGCATCAATCCGACGACGCGATCCCGGCATAGCGCCATTGCAGGCGCTCCCCGGCGTGAAACGGCACCACCGCGCCCGCCGCGCCAACATCAATCGTCGTCGGCACATCGATGGGATCACGCTCAAGAACGATCCGTTCCTCATTCAGCGGCAGGCCGTAAAATCGCGGGCCATGTTCGGCGGCAAAACCTTCGAGCCGGTCGATCGCCCCTTCCTCCTCAAAAGTCGCGGCATAACTTTCGATGGCAAAGGGCGCGTTGAAGATGCCAGCACAGCCACAGGCCGATTCCTTCGCAGCGATGATGTGGGGGGCTGAATCGGTGCCAAGGAAGAATTTGGGCGAGCCCGACACTGCCGCGCGCCGCAACGCCAGCCGATGCCGCTCGCGCTTGGCGACTGGCAGGCAATAGGCGTGCGGGCGAATGCCGCCATCGAACATCGCATTGCGATTGATGCGCAGATGGTGCGGCGTGATCGTCGCGGCAACCAAAGGACCGCTGTTTTCGACAAAGGCAACCGCCTCTACGGTGGTGATATGTTCGAACACCGATCTCAGGCCCGGAAAATCGGCCTGGATACGGGCATAGACACGCTCAATGAACACCGCCTCGCGATCGAAAATGTCGATCGTTGGATCAGTCACCTCGCCATGGAGCAGCAGCGGCATGCCAATCCGCTCCATCCGAGCCAGCACCGCGCTGATCGCGCCGATATCGGATACGCCATGCGCCGAATTGGTCGTTGCATGCGCGGGATACAGCTTGCAGGCGGTAAAGACTCCCTCGGCAAAACCGCGCTCGATCTCATCGGGGTCGCTATGATCGGTCAGATAGCAAATCATCAGCGGAGTGAAGCCAAGTGCCGTATCAACCGCCGCCTCGATCCGCGCGCGATAGGCTCGGGCCGCAGCAACAGTCGTCACCGGTGGGGCGAGATTGGGCATCACAATCGCACGCGCGAACTGGCGCGCGGTATGGTTGACCACTGCCGCCAGCATCGCACCATCGCGCAAATGGACGTGCCAGTCGTCGGGTCGCCGCATGACGAGACGATCAGATGGGAGAGCGGCAGGATCGGCAGGGGGCGCGGCAGATAGCATCGCCAATCGTTTAGCCATCCGCGATTCAAAGTCCATCGCGCGGCGTGGCCAGCGTCATCACAAAAGGGCGATCCCGCAGGCGAAACGCCGCCTGCGGGATCAACCGATCAGAATGCCGCCGAAACCGAGAAGACCACCTGGCCACCGGCGATCGAGCCGCCGTCCTTGGTCGAGCTGAAGTTGGGCAGCAGATACGCCGATTCAGCCAAACCGATATCGGTATCGGTGTACGCGACACCAAGCACGAGCGGACCGACCACGGCATCAACCCCGAACAGCCAATCGACATATTCGCCTGTCGGCGTCACGCTGGTGCCGTTGGGGCCCAGGCCGGGATTGCCGTTCGAATAACCGACATGCGCCTTTGCCGTCAGCGGCGTTTTGGGAATCGCAACGTTTGCATCACCCCAGATATACAGATTGTCGTCGGTCTGGCCACGGCTGAACGGCGTGTTCGAGAAGTTGCCGAGGGCGCGCTGCTTGGGTGCGTAGGCAACGCCGATGAGCGCATTGACTGGGCCTAGCGCCCCGCTGACCTTCACATAAGGCTCGGCGAAATCGGTCAACTGCGCACCACCTGGATACATGTACCAGGTCAGGCCGACATCGACCGTTGCGCCACCGACGGCGCGCTTGTAGCCGCCGAAAATGTCGAGCTCGGTATTGGAGCCACCAAAAGCGCCCCAACCGGCCAGGTTGGATGCCCAGGCGCCGACATAGAGCCCGCTTTCATGGGTGACGGTGAACCCGCCTTGGATGGCGCCTTCCTCATCGGACTGGGAGACGCCACGGAAGCGATAGTCCGAAACGAACGCCACGCTGCCGGAAACCGTCAGCGCCTTGGGCGGATCGGTTTCCTCAGCTGCGGCAGGTTGCGCTGCAACAATGAGCGCGGCCGCAGCCGCAAAAAGCGATATCTTCATGGGATCTCCTGTAATCGACAATGAGGTCCCGCCTGCGCTCGAACCGTCGCATCTCTCCGTTGTTTAAGCGGGGTGCGATCAATCCAACCACCCAAGAGTGGCGTCGTTATGTTGCGCAGGATTTCGCAGTTTGCAACATTTTGTTTCACCGATGCGACAGCGTCGAGAAGCCGCAAACCACGTAAACCAGCCAATTTGTCGCAATGGCCCCACGAATCTTGGCTGGCTGTTGCTGCACTGCAACAGATCGGCCATCGCGCCCGTCGGCCTGTCATGTGCAGGGTACTGCAGAAAAATCACGCCAGATCACGACCAAGGCGCGCCAAAAGCGGATGTTGACCAACACCCCGCTCCGATGGCATTGGCGTGCGACCGGCGGGCACGATGTGTCTGGCCAAAGCCGCGCAACCGGCATCTGCGGGTGTAGCTCAATGGCAGAGCAGAAGCTTCCCAAGCTTACGACGAGGGTTCGATTCCCTTCACCCGCTCCACTGACACCGATAGCGATTTTCCGGTGAGCAGAATGCGGTAGCGGCGCCCCGTCCGCGAGGAAGCGCGGGCACTGTTAGCTCTTGGTTAGGACCCGTCGCGCGGAAAGCAACGCGACGATGAGCATCGGTCAGCCGATCGCTTTGACCTTGGCTGCTTCGGCCCATAGGGCGCCTCCCAATACGGGGCTCCCTCGTCTGGTATGCGAGCAGCAATCTCCATTGGTACTGCCCACGCTCTTTCGGGCGTCGCATCGATACGCCAACGAAAATATTGCTCATTTTGTTAAAGACAGAAAGGAAATGTTAAAGGGGGTTGTGCTCCAATACCCAGCGCGTGGGACCAATGTCGCGCCATGGTCTGGGAGGGGCGGCGGTTTGGCGAGCAGCTCGATTGCGAAGGGATTTTTACGGCCCGCGGTCCGCGAAGTTCTTATCGTGGTCGGCTTGTTCGCGCTGTTTGCGGCTTTGACGCTGCCGATGTTCGTTTCGACCGAAAGCCGCGACGTCAGGGTAAGCGATGGGCAGATCGCGATTCCCCGTACGCTTCTCGCCCAGCGGCCGGTGGTACTCGAGGGCGAATGGTCGATCGAACGTATTGCGCAGGGCGGGCGGCAGAATCGCGCGCTGTTGAAGGTGCCCGGGCCTTGGGAAGGGCTTCGCATGCCCAATGGACACAGGCTTCGTGCGGGCGAAGCGATGCTCTATCGGCTGACGGTGCACGACGTGCCAGCGGGCGACTACCGGATGTTTTTGCCATCGATCTGGGGGGCGTCGCAGGTTTATGTCGATGGCCGACTGCGCTCGTCGAGCGGGAGGATGGGTTTCTCTGCCGCAACGTCGGTCTACGAATTGCGTCGCCACGACGTTGGCTTCTCCACCGAGGGCGGCGACGTGCGCCTGGCTATCGCCATCACAACATACAACGACATCAAGAACGGATTACGCATTGCGCCCGTTATGGGCACGGCAGCGACCATGGATCAGTGGATCGCCCTTGTCTGGGCCCGGACCTTCTACATCAGCGTGACCTTTGTGTTGATCGGGCTGTTCGCGCTGATCGTGTATGTCAATCGCCCGGTTGATCGTTCCTCGCTCTACCTCGCGCTTGGCGCATTCGGCCTTTTGGGCGTCCAGGGCATTCATGGTTTGCAGAATTTACTGCTCGTGGCGGCGCCCGGACTGTCGCACGAATTGCTCTACGCCGCGCTTATTCTTTGCACGTACGGGGGTATCATCGCGTGGGTGGCTTACGTCGAGGCGCTATTTCCCGATCGCACGCGCAGGCACTGGTACTTACTGCTGCAAGCCATCGTTGCCGTTTGCGGTACGTTCGTCGCCGGACTCTTGATAGTCGGTGGAACGCTTCTTGCTACAAGAGTGATCTCCCTATTCTTGGTATGTATGGTGATGACTTTTGTCTTTGTGTTCAGCCGAACCATTTCGGCAGTGCGCGAAGGCCGTGACGGCGCGATCCTGCTCTTTCTTGGGCAAGTTGCGGTGGTTGTTTCAACGGGCCTCCAAGCGACGGTGAACCTCAACTTCATCGCCCCCGGCCCGATCGCCCGGATCGATCTGGCGGGATATGGACTGATCATCTTTGCCTTCACGCATCTCGTCGTGCTTGCGCGCCGCTGGTCGGTTGCGATCGTTTCTGCTGAAGTGCTCAGCGAGGATCTCGGACGCCTGCTCGAGGTCAATTCTGCTGTCGCCAGCGAAAGTCACCTCGTATCGTTGCTGGAGCGCATCGCCGGCGTTACCAGCCGCATCCTCGACGCAGAGCGGACAAGTATCTTCATCCACGACCCTGAGCGAGGCGAACTGTGGACACTCGTGGCAGAGGGCATGGAAGCGCGGGAGATTCGCATTCCGGAAGACCGGGGCATTGCGGGTCACTCCTTCCAGCTAGGGCAGGCAGTGCACGTCAGTGATCCTTATAGCGATCCCCGTTTCAATCCCGCTGTTGACCGGGAAACGGGGTTTGTGACCCGAAATATGCTGTGTTCGCCGTTGGTCACCCGCGATGGGCGCAAGCTGGGCGTTCTCCAGGTCCTCAACAGTCGACTTAATGAAGGCTTCAAGGAACGCGACATGACGCGGCTCGCTGCCTTTTCAGCGCAGGCGGCGGTGGCAATCGACAACGCCAACTTGTTCGCTGCGGTGCTCGAATCGCGCAACTACAACGAGCGCATCCTTTCTTCGATGTCGAGCGGCGTCGTCACGCTACAGGACGATGCCCGAAGGGCGCGGCTAAACGATGCCGCAGCGCGCATCCTGGGGGTGAGCAAGGACGATGCTGAAACAGCCGATGCGCGGGAGTTCGTCGGCAGCGCAAACCCATGGCTGGCGGAAGAGATCGCCCAGGTCGCTGCTGGCGAGGTTTCAAAGACCTTTCTCGACAGCGAACTTGTGACCGTTGGCAACGGTACGATCTCGGCCAATCTATCGCTCGTTCCGCTGCGCGACGGCGACCGCGCGACCGGCGTGCTCATGATGATCGACGATATCAGCGCGAGTAAGCGTCTCGAAGGCACGATCCGGCGCTTCATGACGCAGGAGGTGATGGATCAAGTTCTCGCGCATGATGGGGATGCATTGTTTGGCAGCGCCTGTCAGGCCAGCATCCTGTTCGCTGATATCCGCGGCTTCACCACGATGGCAGAGGCACTCACCGCGCGGGAGACTGTAGAACTGCTCAATGAACTCTTCACAGAGATGTACGAGGCCGTAGCCGGTGCGAACGGCGTCCTCGACAAGTATATGGGCGACGCCATTATGGCCGTCTATGGAGCGCCCCTGGCAAGCGATCAGGATGCCCTCAACGCGGTGACGAGTGCGATGGAAATGCTGCGGATGCTCGATCTGATCAACGCGCGACGAGCCGACCGCGACGCGGCTCCCGTCCGCATCGGCATGGGCATCTCGACCGGCGAGGTTGTGGCGGGAACGATCGGCAGCCCCAAACGGATGGATTACACGGTAATCGGCGACAGCGTGAACTTGGCAGCACGCTTGCAGGAACTCACCAAGACGTATGGGGTCGATTTGCTGTTGTGTGAGGACACAGCAGCAGCAGTCATGGGACGGGTGGAAACGCGCGAGATCGACGTCATTCGGGTCCGCGGGCGCAAACGGCCAGCAAAGATTTTTGAGGCTGTGGCGCCATCGCGTGCCGCCGACACTGGCCGAAAGGCGTCGCTCGTTGCTTACGGCAAAGGGCGCACCAATCTGCTATCGCGCAATTGGCAAGGCGCGATTGCTGATTTTGAAGAAGCCGTCGCGCAAGACCCAAGCGACATGCCGGCCAAGGTTATGCTCGAACGCGCACGCACGCTTTCGCAGCGGGCTCCCGAGTCCAACTAGGACGGCGTATGGCAAAGCCCGGCCAAGACCGCCGCTGCAGCGTGAAACATGGGTGACGGTCGTTCTCAGATCCCGTCCGCAACCACCGCTCTACCGCCAGCCTCCAGCTGTGCGGTCACATCGGCGATGCACGCATCGATAATCGCCTGGTCGGTCGCGCGCACCACGAAATTGGCGCCTACCCTCCCCTCGCGGAAAAATGGATAGCTGCCGATGGCCACACCGGGATGCGCGCGTTCGGCCTCGCCTAGCATTTCGGCGACTTCGCTTTCCGCCACCCAGCAACCGATTGTGCGGGAGAGGACCGGTTGCCCGCCCTCCAGCGTGCCCGTCAGCGCATCGAGCATCCCCGCAGTGATGTGCGGTACGCCCGCCATCACGAAGATATTGCCGATCCGAATGCCCGGCGCCCCCGACATCCGGTTTTCGATCAGCGCCGCGCCATCGGGCACGCGCGCCATGCGCTTACGCGCCTCCGTCAGCCCGCCACGGCTCGCGTAATAGCCCTCGAGCACGGCCAGTGCGCGCGGGTGATGCACCACGGCCACGCCGAGTGCTTCCGCAATCGCATCGACAGTGATGTCGTCATGCGTCGGGCCGATCCCGCCGGTGGTGAACAAATAATCATTGCGCGCCCGCAGCGCGTTTACGGCTTCGACAATCGCCGCCGTATCGTCAGCCACGACGCGCACCTCGGCGAGGCGGATGCCCTGCACGTTCAGCCAGGCGGCGATCTGCGCCACATTCTTGTCCTGGGTGCGGCCGGACAGAATTTCGTCACCGATCACGACAAGGGCGGCAGTCCAGATGCGTGTCGTAGAGGCGATCGTCGGGGTTGATGTCATCGCCGTCGCATAGCCCAGCCTGCCCCCCTCGCAAAGCCCGCAACAGATCGCTATGTTCAACAAATGACAGTGTACGAAACCGTAACCGCCGAAGCGCCGATGACGCGTACGGGCGCAATCAAACTCCATGATGCATCGGGCTTTGAAGGCATGCGCCGGGCCGGGCGCCTGGCCGCCGAAACGCTCGACATGCTCGTCCCCCATGTCGTGCCGGGCGTAACGACCGGCGCGCTCGACGATCTCGTTCGCCATTTCATCACCGCGGGCGGCGGCGTGCCCGCAACGATCGGCTATCGCGGCTATACGCATAGCTGCTGCATCTCGATCAATCACGTCGTCTGCCACGGCATCCCGAGCGAAAAGACGCTGAAGGATGGCGATATCGTCAATATCGACGTCACCCCATTGCTCGGCGGCTGGCACGGCGATTCGAGCCGGATGTATCTGGTCGGCGATGTCCCGCTCAAGGCGCGCCGGCTGGTCGATGTGACCTATGAATGCCTGATGCTCGGCATCGAAAAAGCGCGGCCGGGCAATACGCTGGGCGATGTTGGCTATGCGATCCAGGCCCATGCCGAACGCCACCGCTACGGCGTGGTGCGCGACTTCTGCGGGCACGGTGTGGGCCGGCTGTTTCATGACGCACCCGAAGTGGTCCATGTCGGTCGCCCGGGCACGGGGCCAGAGCTTCGGCCGGGCATGTTCTTCACGATCGAGCCGATGATCAACATCGGCCGCGCCGATGTGAAACTGCTTGACGATGGTTGGACGGCGGTGACGCGTGACCGGTCGCTATCGGCGCAGTTCGAACATTCGATCGGCATTACCGAGACCGGCTGCGAGATTTTCACGACCAGCCCCAAGGGCCTGCATCAACCGCCTTACACCGCCTGAGCGTCAACCGTCGCTCGCACAGGCCGCAAGCTTCACCGGATCGAGCAGCAACCGCCGGAGATCGCCGAACAGCCGCGTTGCGACTGGCGGGTCGCGATTGGTCAACACTTCGATCTCGACATCGTCGTCCGGGAATATCGTTGCCTCGACATTGACGCCCGGCGCGCCACCATTGTGGCCGTACCAGCGATGCCCCTCGAAGCTGCCGGTGCCAAACCCGAAGCCATAATGCGCGCGCGGGACGCCGGGGGGACCGGGCGCCTCGATCTGCGGCGCGGCGAACATCGCGACGGTCTTGGCGCTCACCAGCTTGCCAGCGGCGAGCGCGGCGAAGAAGCGTCGCAGGTCGCCCACGGTGCTGTAGGCGCTGCCTGCGGGCGTGCCCGGCAAGGTCGATTCTTGCGCCGGGCGCGGCGGCCCGGGGGGCAGCGCCATCGGCGCCGCAGGACCCCCACCCTCCCCCGGCCGCATGATCATCAGCCCCGGCGCACCGGGCGGCGGCATCGGCGCGCCGGCGTCGCCTGGTCGAATCATCACCATCCCCGGTGCGCCCGGCCCGCCCAGCGGCGGCAAGGCCGGCATCGTGGTAACGCCGATGGCGGCGGGTACCGGGCTGGCGGGATCGAGCCCGGTGGCGGTCATATCCGCGGGCACGAAGACATGATCGCGCAGATAATCGCCATAGCGTTGCCCCGACACGCGCTCGACCATCGCCCCGAGCAGCAGGAAGCCGGTGTTCGAATATTGGAATCGCGTGCCGGGCGCGAAGGCCGGTTTCTCGTTCGCTACGAGCGGCAGCAGATCGGCGATGCTGCGCGCACGCGCCAGTGCATCGAGCGTATCGGGCGAAAAGAAGCTGCCAAGCCCGCCGCTGTGGGTCAGGAGCTGGCGAACCGTCACCGCCGACGCTTCACGGGTCAGGCCATCGACATAGCGACCGATTGGGTCGTCGAGTCCGACCTTGCCCGCTTCGACAAGCTGCGCGACCGCGACTGCGGTAAACATCTTGTTCGCCGAGCCGAGATTGAAGCGCGTATCGACGGCAATCGCGCGCCCGGTGCCGTCGGCAGTGCCAAGCGCCAGCTGCCCGACATCGCTGCCGCGCCGCACCAGCACGACTCCGGAGAAGCCTGGCATCGCAGCCACGCGGGCGGCAACGCACCGACCGACCGGTGAGTTCTTGTCCGCAGCCATCCCTGCACTTGGAATTGCCGTCAACGCGGCCGCTGCCACCCCCCACACCATATGCCGCATCGCCACATCTCCCTTGCACTTCAGTTGCGACACAGCTGCGGCTAGGTCTAGTGTAATTGAAAGGAGTTCTATTTGAGTAGAAGATCGATATACTCAGGGTTGGGAGCGCCGGCATGCTCGACGAATTGACCATCCACGATCCCGCCGCCGCAGCGGCAATGACCGAGCCTCGACTGCACGGGATCGTGCTGGCGCTGGTCGATCGTGAGCAGGGCGCGGTCGAACTTGCCAGGCAGGCCCAAATGTCGCTGAGCCTGATCGGCCATCATCTCCGGCGGCTGATCGCATTTGGGCTGATCGTCGAGACGCGCCGCGAACCCCGAGCGGGCCGCGCCGTTGCTCGGTATCGCGCGGTGGCGCGCAGCTATTTCGTGCCCGTCGAACTCAGCTCAAGACTAAGTGGGGACCGACTTGCAGATGAGCTACGTGCGGCGCTCGATCGCGCGCGCATTCGCAGCATCCTTGGCACGCGCTACTCCTTTGAATCCGGCCCGCGGATGCGGCTGGTGCTCGATACGCCGACGCCCGGCACCTCGGAGCTATGGCTGCGCCTCCACCTTACGCCCGACGATGCCGCTGCGTTCGCCGTTGACGTCCGCGCGCTGTTCGAGCGCTATCGGGTGCGCGATGGCGGCGCTGGGCCGCGCTACATCCTACACGGCGCGATTGCGCCCGAATAAGGAATCAATTGGGCGCATCCGCCCGCGTTGCCTCAAAAACAGGCATCGGCGCGCGATATGCTTCCCCTATAGGCATTGGGCGCCGGTCGGCGTGGTCGTCACAAGGCGACGCCTCTCCCCTCGCGTGACTGGCACGCTTGTTGTAAGGGATTCCGACAGTCAGAGGCACATCCTTCCATAAGATCGGGGCACACCGTGAAAAAGATCGAAGCGATCATTAAACCCTTCAAGCTCGACGAGGTGAAGGAAGCGCTTCACGAAGTCGGCGTCAGCGGCATCACCGTGACGGAGGCCAAGGGTTTCGGGCGGCAAAAGGGCCATACCGAGCTGTACCGCGGTGCGGAATATGTCGTCGATTTCCTCCCCAAGGTGAAGCTTGAGGTGGTCGTGGAGGATGCGATGGCTGACCGTGTTGTGGAGGCGATCGCCGCCGCCGCGCAGACCGGCCGGATCGGCGATGGCAAGATCTTCGTCATCCCCGTCGAAACCGTGCTCCGCATCCGCACCGGGGAGCGCGACGAAAACGCAATTTGACGCAGCGCAGCATTGTGTGAAAACTATGCACTGCGACGCAACATGATTCTCCGGTTCGCCGGAACACCATCACTCTTGAATAGGGGACCAATCCAATGGCCAACGACGCCGGCAAAATCCTGAAGATGATCAAGGACGATGAGATCGAGTGGGTCGATCTGCGCTTCACCGATCCCAAGGGCAAATGGCAGCATCTGACGATGGTCTCGACGGTCGTCGGTGAGGATGAGCTGACCGACGGTTTCATGTTCGACGGCTCCTCGATCGAGGGCTGGAAGGCGATCAACGAATCCGACATGATCCTGAAGCCTGATCTCGACGCGGTCTATGTCGATCCGTTCAGCGCGACGCCGATGATGATCCTGTTCTGCGACATCGTCGAGCCATCGACCGGCGAACTCTATTCGCGCGATCCGCGCAGCACGGCGAAGCGCGCCGAGGCCTATCTGAAGACCACCGGTATCGGCGACACCGTCTATGTCGGCCCCGAAGCCGAATTCTTCATCTTCGACGATGTCCGCTTCGAAACCAGCTATTCGACCAGCTATTACAAGATCGACGATATCGAGCTACCGACCAACACCGGCCGCGAATATGAAGGCGGCAATCTGGGCCACCGTCCGCGCGCCAAGGGCGGTTATTTCCCCGTCGCGCCGGTCGACAGCTGCGTCGACATTCGCGGCGAGATGGTGTCGACCATGCTCGAAATGGGGCTGCCGTGCGACAAGCATCACCATGAAGTCGCTGCCGCGCAGCATGAGCTCGGCCTCACCTTCGGCACGCTGACGACCACGGCAGACCGGATGCAGATCTATAAGTACGTCGTCCACCAGGTCGCGCATGCGTACGGCAAGACGGCGACGTTCATGCCGAAGCCGATTAAGGAAGATAACGGCAGCGGCATGCACACCCATTTGTCGATCTGGGACAAGGGCACGCCGCTGTTCGCCGGGAACGGCTATGCCGGGCTGTCGGAAATGTGCCTGTTCTTCATCGGCGGCATCATCAAGCACGCCAAGTCCGTCAACGCCTTCACCAACCCGACCACCAACAGCTACAAGCGACTGGTGCCGGGCTATGAAGCGCCGGTGCTGCTCGCTTATTCGGCGCGCAACCGCTCGGCCTCATGCCGCATTCCATATGGCACGGGCCCCAAGGCAAAGCGCGTCGAAGTCCGCTTTCCCGACGCGATGGCCAACCC
>NZ_NCGB01000063.1:0-5952 GCF_002278865.1 Sphingomonas sp. 28-62-11
ATGATCTGCTCCTCGGTAAATCTGCTGCGCTTCATCGTCGTCCTCCTTCATGAAGGACTCTAGCTCAGACTGGCGGAGTTTCAGGGGAGCACGTCAGTGTCCGTACAATACCGAATCATGTGAACAGGTTAGGTATTGTGGGCGCTATTCAAATGACCATGGAGATATGTGTCAACATCCGGCGTCGGCGCATGATCGTGACGCGTCAAGCTGCCCTGGCCAATGTCGTGGCGAACAAAGCCGAAGCACCTTGGCTGTCTGTGTCTTGGGTCTGCTGATTGCGTGTTGGACGCCACGATCAACATCGGCAGAGGGAAGAGCCGAACGCGGGATGCTGCCAGATGGGCTGAACCTGAAAGCTCGCGAAGCCGCTCGTGACGTCCGTGTTCCTGATACGACCGGGGAATCTAGCGAGCGATACGGCTAATGGCCCATAGTCGAAAGCCTGCGCTTAAAGCCCCGCCTCTACCGCCACGCGGATCATGTCTGCCGTGGTGGGCGTGCCCAGTCGGTCCATCAGGATCGCGCGGTGCATTTTGACGGTCTTTTCGGACAGGCCAAGCTCTGCCGCGATCTGCTTGTTGAGCAGCCCGTTCGAGGCGAGTTTCAGCACCTGCCATTGCCGCTGCGATAACGTCTTCACCAGTTCGGCGGCGCGAATGCGGCGCAGGCTGGTAGGGGCGGGGGCATCATCGTCGATCTCAACCTGCGAGCCGAGGAAATAGACGAGGTCATCGCCCTCATCATAGATCGGCGCGACCAGCACGGCATTGCGGAACGGCATGCCATCGCGCTTGTAGTTCAGGATTTCGACGAGCACCGGCTTATGCTCGCGCACGCCTTTGCGGATTTGTTCGGACAGCCAGGGTTCGGTGCCAGGCCCGGACAGGAAGCGGCAGTTGCGCCCGATCACTTCCTCGCGCGGATAGCCGGTGAGCGCGCAGAACGCATCGTTGCACGCGACGATCGGGTTATCGGGATGGCGCGGATCGCTGATCACCGACGCGATCGGGCTTTGCTCGATCAAAGCGAGCATTCTGGGTTCGGGCGGATGAACCTCCTGCGTCGTCGTCATGCCTCGTCAACCTGCCGACGGCTGGGCGGATCGCATGATAGCGATTTCCGGCCATGCCGTTCCTATGAACGACATGTAGGCGATTGGGTTGCCAATTGCCACCAGCGCCCGTGCCGAAACAATTTTATACAATACAGAGCGCGCCCGCATCGACGACGCGTTTCGGGATCGTCAGCCCCCGGACGTGCCGCCTTCGGGTGGACGCTTGCTCGCATTGGCAGCAATGGCAATGATGTCGATGATCCGCCGCGCGACTTGGGCGCCCGCGGCTTCGGCATCGAAAGCGGGCTGATTGTTATCGTTGCTTTCGGGCGCGCGCGGTTGAACGGGCGGGGCGGTGTGCGGCGTGTTGCCCGGCTGATTTGCCGTCCGCATCCGGGCGGCCATGGTCGCCATCACCGCCGTCGCGCCGCTGATCAGCATGCTGCGCCCCGCCGGGGAATTGGCGGTCGCGATCAGTGCCTCGCCGGTTTTGCGCAGTTCCTTGGGGATCTTGATCCCGGCGATCTCCTTGGGCAATTTGCCCTTCTTCGGTTTCGCCGTTTTCGAATCCTTCTTGTCTTTCTTCGCCATGCTGCACTCCATCCGCCATTCCCCGGCTATCCGCGCGCGGGGCCGTAAGGTCTTGGTGTATGAAATAGGTAACACACTGGAATAGTACAAGGGCCAGCTTGTCCTTGGCGACGTCGGCTCCCACTTCTGCAGCTACCGCGCCAATGGTTCGCCAAGATTCGTCATTGCGAGCACAGCGAAGCAATCCAGCGCCCCGCGCGCTGCCCTGGATTGCTTCGCTGCACTCGCAATGACGGACAAGTTTGGGTTAACCGGGTGCCAGTCCAACCTGCTTGCCCGCACCGAACAAATATGGAACAGATGCCTTCATGCTGACTCACATTTCCGTCCGCGGCGCGCGCGAGCACAACCTCAAGAACGTCTCCGTGGATATTCCGCGCGATACGCTCACCGTCATCACCGGCCTGTCCGGATCGGGCAAATCGAGCCTGGCGTTCGACACCATCTATGCCGAGGGGCAGCGGCGCTATGTGGAGTCGCTTTCCGCTTATGCGCGCCAGTTTCTGGAGATGATGCAGAAGCCCGATGTCGACCATATCGAGGGGCTCTTTCCCGCAATCAGCATCGAGCAGAAGACCACCAGCCGCAACCCGCGCTCCACCGTCGCGACGGTGACCGAGATTTACGATTATATGCGGCTGCTCTGGGCCCGCGTCGGCATTCCCTATTCACCCGCCACCGGCCTGCCGATCGCCGCGCAGACGGTGTCGCAAATGGTCGACCGGGTCATGGCGCTGCCCCAGGGGACGCGGCTCTATCTGCTCGCCCCCGTCGTGCGCGGGCGCAAGGGCGAGTATAAGAAGGAACTGCTCGAATGGCAGAAATCAGGCTTCACCCGCGTCCGCATCGACGGCGAAATCTACGAGATCGATGAAGCCCCCGCGATCGACAAGAAATACAAGCACGACATCGAGGTCGTGGTCGACCGGCTGGTGGTCGGGCCGGACCTCGGCACGCGGCTGGCGGACAGTTTCGAAACCGCGCTGAAGCTCGCCGAGGGGCTGGCGTTTGTCGATCTGGTGGATGGCGTGGTGGCCGATCTTGGCGCCAAGAGCGTGAAGGAAGCCCGTTCCACGTTTGTCTCGAGCGCAGACGAGGGACGTGCCACAGGCGCCGCCCCAGCCCAAGCTGGCGGCGCGATGAAAGGCGCCGGCATCCCGCCCAACCGCATCGTCTTCAGCGAAAAATTCGCCTGCCCGGTCAGTGGCTTCACCATCGCCGAAATCGAACCGCGCCTGTTCAGCTTCAACGCCCCGCAGGGCGCGTGCCCGGCCTGCGACGGGCTCGGCGAGAAACTGTTGTTCGACGAAGACCTCGTTGTCCCCAACCACGCGCTCAGCATCAAGAAGGGCGCGGTCGTGCCCTGGGCGAAATCGCAGCCGCCGAGCCCCTATTACATGCAGGTGCTGGGCAGCCTGGCGCGCGAATTCGGCTTCAGCCTCGATACCCCCTGGGGCGAGCTGCCGGGCGAGGTGCGGCTCATCATCCTCCACGGCACCGGCGGCAAGCCCGTCACGCTCACCTTCATCGACGGCAAGAAGAGCTACGACGTCAAGAAACCGTTCGAGGGCGTCATCGGCAATCTCAACCGCCGCCTCCTGTCCACCGAAAGCGCGTGGATGCGCGAGGAGCTGAGCAAATACCAGAGCAGCGCCCCGTGTGAGACCTGCGGCGGCGCGCGCCTGAAGCCGGAGGCGCTCGCGGTGAAGATCGGCATGCGCGATATCTCCAGCGTCACCCGCCTCTCGGTGGTCGATGGGCTGGCGTGGTTTGAGGCGATCCCCGCCGAGCTCACCGGCCAGCAAAAGGAAATCGCCGAGCGTATCCTGAAGGAAATCCTCGAACGGCTCGGCTTCCTCAACAATGTCGGGCTCGATTACCTCAACCTCGATCGCACCAGCGGCACCCTCAGCGGCGGCGAGAGCCAGCGCATCCGCCTCGCCAGCCAGATCGGCAGCGGCCTCAGCGGCGTGCTTTACGTGCTCGACGAGCCCAGCATCGGCCTGCACCAGCGCGATAACGACATGCTGCTGAAAACGCTGCGCCGCCTGCGCGATCTCGGCAACACCGTGCTCGTCGTGGAGCATGACGAGGATGCGATCCGCACCGCCGATTATGTGATCGATATGGGCCCCGGCGCGGGCGTGCACGGCGGCCAGGTGGTCGCGCAGGGCACGTTCGAACAGGTGCTGGCGAACACGAACAGCATCACCGCGGATTATCTGTCGGGCAGGCGCGAAGTGCCGGTGCCGGTTACGCGGCGGAAAGGAAATGGCAAGAAGCTCACCGTCCACGGCGCGACGGCGAACAATCTGCGCGGCGTCACCGCCAGCATCCCGCTCGGCACCTTCACCTGCGTGACGGGCGTCTCGGGCAGCGGCAAATCGAGCTTCACGATCGACACGCTCTATGCCGCCGCCGCGCGCGCGCTCAACGGCGCGCGGATGCTCGCGGGCAAGCATGAGAAGGTCACCGGCCTGCAATATCTCGACAAGGTGATCGACATCGATCAATCGCCGATCGGCCGCACCCCGCGCAGCAACCCCGCCACCTATACCGGCGCGTTCACCCAGATCCGCGACTGGTTCGCAGGGCTCCCCGAAAGCCAGGCGCGCGGTTACAAGCCCGGGCGGTTCAGCTTCAACGTCAAGGGCGGCCGGTGTGAGGCGTGCCAGGGCGACGGGCTGATCAAGATCGAAATGCACTTCCTGCCCGACGTCTATGTGACCTGCGACGTCTGCCACGGCGCGCGCTACAACCGCGAAACGCTCGAGGTGAAGTTCAAGGGGCTCTCAATCGCCGATGTGCTCGACATGACGGTGGAAGACGCGGTCGAATTCTTCAAGGCCGTCCCCCCGATCCGCGACAAGATGGCGATGCTGGCAGAGGTCGGCCTGGGCTATGTGAAGGTCGGCCAGCAGGCGACGACGCTGTCGGGCGGTGAGGCGCAACGCGTGAAACTCGCCAAGGAGCTATCCCGCCGCGCCACCGGCCAGACGCTCTACATCCTCGATGAACCCACCACCGGGCTACACTTCGAAGACGTCCGTAAACTGCTGGAGGTGCTCCATGCGCTGGTGGAGCAGGGGAACACCGTGGTGGTGATCGAACACAACCTCGATGTCATCAAGACCGCCGACTGGGTGCTCGATCTGGGGCCGGAAGGCGGCGTGAAGGGCGGGGAGATTGTGGCGGAGGGGACCCCGGAGAAGGTGGCGGGGGTGAAGGGGAGCTTTACGGGGCGGTATCTGGCGCCGTTGTTGGGGAAGTATCCACGTGATTAACGGACAATCGGGTCAAGTAGCCTTTTGCCTACGTCTTGACCCGACCGCAGATGCGGTATTTCATAGGGCAGTTCAATTATGAGGGCCTGGACTGCGTATGGCAAAGCGTCAGAAAAATCATCAAGTATCTGTGGCGTTCAACTACCTCGTGAAGTTGATTCCGAAAGAGGTTGATGGGGATCAACATCAAGAAGAAGGGTTCTCGCACGCTGAATTTCAAAGCGTGGTGGACCGGTTGTCAGACGTAGACCCCCTCGATGTAGAGCATGATGGTGTAGTAGCGGCTATAAAGAGAGGTGAAATATTGCCTCTGAACTACTACGAAGAAATCGGCCGAGGAAACCATTTTGGTGATTTTGAGGGGGCCTATTACGGACAAAAATACAGAAATAATATTCTCGGTATCATAGATCCAAATAGCCTTAATTTAAGACCTTTTCATTATTTAGTTACAAGGTTGGCGAATGGGAGGATATTGATCGGTGTTACTTATCATGGAATGTACGGCGACTATGACGGCTTTCGAAAGCTTCTAACTTCTATACTGCGCGGAGACTTCAAGGTGGGCTCCCGGACGCTGAAGAGCGTTGATACTGAGATAGGCCGGGGCCGCGCGGTGTCTTTGAAGTTAACGTACCGCAAGGCTCAGGACAGGCCAGAAAGGCCGGCGCTTTTTGGCACCGCTGGTGTTGTTGCGATCAGCAGTGCTGATCTTGGCGAAGACTTCGAACGGCAGGTCGCCGACGTTGCTGGTCGCGTTAGAGGAACGGAAGCCCAACGAAAGCAAGCAATCGCGGCAATCGTTAATCAAGGCCACCTACTGGAGCTGGATGCTGATGATATTGTCGGTTGCTCTGCGATTGTACGCGAAGAAGGTCGTCAGAGGACAGTTTATTTTATTGGAGAGAACCTATTTTCTACTAAATTCCCATTGAATGTTGATATTGATGAAGATGGTGTTGCAGATCGTCAACAAGTCGCAAGGGAGATGATTCGGGTGATGCGTGAGAAGATTATTCC
>NZ_NCGB01000032.1:0-29779 GCF_002278865.1 Sphingomonas sp. 28-62-11
CGCGCTTTCGTCGTACTAACCTAGACCGTTAAGTCTTGGGTTAGGCCGCAATTGCGAGTGCTTCGTTATCGTTAGCACTTGTGGTTTTGAGCCTTTTACGGGTTACTCAGCCCGGGCAAAAACAGCGCCTTTCAACACACGTCGATCCTGGTTCGGCCCCGTCAGAGGCCCCGCTTTCACGGGGCTTTTGGTGGAGCCGCCGGGTACTGCCCCCGGGTCCGCTGCGTCTATTCTACGCGGCAATTTATCGCCATAGCCGGGCGAACCCGGCACAACCGATATAGGCATCGCGTTGAAAATGAAAAGGTCCGCCTTTCACTTGCCACAAAGTCCGTCCATAAGTGTCCAATCATGTTGACGCAGCGTTCCCGCTACGCGCTACGCGCGATGCTTTTCCTGGCAGAGGCTCCCAAGGGTTCCGCCCCGATCCCAATGACGCGGATCGCCGCGGAAGCGAATGTGCCGCGCAAATTCCTTGAGCTGATCCTCGCCGATCTGCGCGAAGCCGGCCTGCTGCACAGCCATCGCGGCAAAATGGGCGGTTATTGTCTGTCGCGCCCGACGCACCTGATCTCGCTGGGAGAGATCATCCGCGTGATCGAAGGGCCGCTGGCGCTCATCCCTTGCGTCAGCCGCACGGCGTACCGCAAATGCGCTGACTGCAAGAGCGAAGCCGATTGCGCGATCCGCCACGCGATGATGCGCGTGCGCGATGAAACCGCGCGGATTCTCGACGGCACCAGCCTGGCCGATGCCAATGCGCAGGATCTGGCGGCGGCCTGAGGGTCGAAACGCCCCAGCCGCTCAAATCAGATACACCACCACATAACGCGCAACGAGGGCCAGCATCGCCACCCTGCTCCAGCGCGGGCCGCGAACAACCATCGCGGCGATCATCAGCAACACCAACACGATGGTGAGCCCCAATGCCAACGGGCGCGAGAGCAGACCCGCAAGCGCCGGTACGCTGAGATACCAGCCCAGCTGGCAAACCAGCAGTACCAGCATGACGCCGAGCACGATCCGCCTTACCCGAAAGAAATGATCGTCGAAGTCCGTCCGCTCGCCGATCGATTTGGGGAACACCAACGATGCCGCGAGATAATAGGCACCGGCGAAGATCATCACCGCCATCAATGTCCGCCCGGAAATCTCGACGATGTCGCGATTGATCCAGGCGGCCTGCCAGAACGACAGCAGATCGAGCAGCACGAACGCGGCCAGCAACGGGGTGAGCCAGCCGATTTTCACCGCGGCCCCCTGGATCAGTTTTGCTTCTATCGCCCGCGCCAGCCCCGCCAGCACTTCGGCAAGCGACAGGCCGAGCAACAGGCCGAACAGTGCAAAGATGAACTCGAAATCGGACACGGTGTTCGCCTCAGGCCGCCCCGCTCTTTTTCAGCTCATCCCTGATTTCGCGCAGCAGCGTGATATCCGCCGGTTCTGCGACGGGGGCCGCTTCGGGCTTGGGCACGATTCGGTTTGCGGCGCGCACGATCTGGAAGATGATGAAGGCGAGGATCAGAAAATTGATCGCCACCGTCACGAACGCGCCATAGCCGAGCAGCGGCACCCCCGCCGCCTTTAGCGCGGCATAATCGGTTGGTGATCCGGTATAGCCTGCGGGCACTGGACCCAACTGAATGAAATAACGTGAAAAATCGAAGCCGCCGAAAATCGCGCTGACGACGGGCAGGATCACGTCATCGGTCAGCGATTTGGTGATGGTGCCGAACGCGGCACCGATGATGACGCCCACCGCCAGATCGAGCACGTTGCCGCGTGCAATGAAATCCCGAAACTCCTTGAACATCGCCGTCTCCGTTCCAATGTGTATTATACGCCTAGCACTGTTGCGGCCATTCGGGCCGAAATGGGTTGGGCAAGTGGACCCGCCTGGGCTAGGTGGGTCAAGGCTTAGACGTACAGATTCGACCGGCAGATTTTGGTTTTGGACAAAAGAGGGACGACCGACATGAAGCTTCGTACCGTGATGGCGCTGGCTGCGGCCGCGTTGCTCTCCGCTTGCGGAATCAACAGCATTCCCACTGCCGAGGAAGCCGCCAAGGCGCGCTGGGCCGATGTGCAGAACGAGTATCAGCGCCGCGCCGATCTGGTGCCGAACCTCGTTTCCACGGTGAAGGCTGCCGGCGCGCAGGAAAAGAGCATCCTCGTCGAAGTGACGCAGGCGCGCGCGGCGGCCAACACCGTCAACGTCTCCGCCGCCGATCTGACCAATCCCGGCAAGGTGCAGCAGTTCGAACGCACCCAGGCCGCGCTTGGCCTGTCGCTCCAGCGGCTGCAGGAGGCTTATCCAGAGCTGCAATCGCAGGAAGGCTATAAGACGCTGCAGTCGCAGCTCGAGGGCACCGAGAACCGCATCACCATCGCGCGCCGCGATTATAACGGCGCGGTGCAGGCCTATAACACCCGCATCCGCACCTTCCCCGACGCTATCGGCGCCTCATTGATTTACGGCGCCAAGCCAATGGTGCCCTTCGCCGCCACCACGCCCGGCGCCGACACCGCACCAAAGGTCAATTTCAACTGATCCGCATCCTTGCCGCTATCGCTGCGCTGTTCCTGTGGAGCAGCGCAGCGACCGCTCAGACCTTCCCGCCGCTCAGCGGGCAGGTGGTGGATGCGGCTGGCTTGTTGAATCCGGCGCAGAAAGCCGCGCTGGTCGCGCAGGCCGACGAGATTGAGAAGGCATCAACGCGCCAGTTCGTTGTGGCGACAATCCCCGATTTACAGGGCTATCCGATCGAGGATTATGGCTATCGGCTGGGCCGTGAGTGGAAGATCGGGCAGAAGGACGCGAATAACGGCATCCTGCTGATCGTCGCGCCGAACGAACGCAAGGTGCGGATCGAGGTTGGGTACGGTCTCGAACCGATCATGACCGACGCTTTGTCGAGCCAGATCATCCGCAACACCATCCTCCCCAAGTTCAAGGCGGGCGACTTGCCCGGCGGGATCATGGCCGGTGCGGCCGAGATTGCCGAGCAGATGAAATTGCCACTCGAAGCGGGTGAGGCCCGCGCAGCGGCGCTGGTGAAGAAAAAGCCGAAGTCGAAGAATTCGGCGGGCGACTGGGTGATCGCGATCATCATCATGACCGTGATCTTCTTCGTCGTGTTGCTGCCGCTACTGTTCGGCCGCTCACGCGGGCGGCGCTACCGCAGCGACAATGTCGCCGGCGCGGTGGGTGAGGTGCTGTTGTGGACAGCGCTCAACAGCCTGTCGAACAGCGGCGGGCGCTCCTCCGGCTGGGGCGGTGGCGGCGGTTCGGACTGGGGCGGCGGTGGCGGCTCCGACTGGGGCGGCGGCGGCGGCGGATCGTTCGGCGGCGGCGGATCGTCAGGGAGTTGGTGATGCGTAAACCGACCGCAGAAGAACGCGCCGCGATCGGCGCGGCCGTTCATGCCGCCGAGGCGGGCACATCGGGCGAAATCGTAACGATCGTCGCCGATCATTCCGACAGTTACCACGATGTCGGCCTGCAATATGCGGTGCTGGCGGCGTTGCTGGCGCCGCTGGTATTCGCCGCCCTGCCCGACTTCCCGCTCGGCATCGTCGAACGGCTGTCGGGCGGCTGGGGCAGTTTCGAGATGCGCGAGCTGATGCTGATCACCTTCGCGGCGATGACTGCGCTATTCCTGATCGTGCGCTATGGCCTAGCCTATATGCCGCTCCGGCTGCGGCTGACGCCCAAGGCAACGCGGCGCCGGCGGGTGCGCCGCCGGGCGATCGAGCTGTTCAAGGTCGGCACCGAAGCGCGCACCGCCGGGCGCACCGGTATCCTTATCTATCTGTCGCTTGGCGAGCATATGGCCGAGATCATCGCGGATGAGGCGATCCACACCCGGGTACCCGATGCCGAGTGGGGAGACGCGATGGCCGCGCTGATCAAGGAGGTTCGGCAGGGGAAGATCGCCGCCGGGATGATCGCCGCGGTCGGCCATGTCGGCCATTTGCTGGCGCAGCATCTGCCCCGCGCCGATGACGATTCGAACGAACTGCCCGATCGGCTGATCGAATTGTGAGCGCGACGACCGCGTGGGAAGGCCGGTTCCTGACCGTCAAGCTCGACGGCACCTGGGAATATGTGTCGCGCGCGCGGGGCATTCAGGCGGCGGTGATCGTCGCGATTGATGACGGCCATGTCATCCTGGTCGAGCAGTTCCGCGTTCCCCTGGGCAAGCGGTGCCTGGAGCTGCCCGCCGGTCTGGTCGGTGATGAGACGAGCGGTGAGGCGGTGGAAATTGCAGCCGCCCGCGAACTGGAAGAGGAGACCGGCTACCGTGCCGACCGAATCGAGCCGATCGGTTTCTTCCATTCTTCCCCCGGCATGGTCTCTGAAGGCTTCACGCTGGTCCGTGCCCACGGGCTGACCCGGGTTGGGCCCGGTGGCGGGGATGACGGGGAGGACATCACCGTTCACCGGGTTGCCCTTTCCACCCTACCCGATTTCGTTGCGGCGAAACGGGCAGAGGGTGTGGCGATGGACGTGAAACTGTTGCTGCTGCTGGGTCAGTCCTTGCTCGCCTGAGCCTGCCCCGCCTCGAAACTCAGCCGGTCCCAGTAACCGCGTTGGAACTCGATCACCCCGTCGATGACATGGAAAAAGCCGCAGCCGCGCAGGCCGGTGGGGTCATGCCATTCGAGGATCGCCCATTCGCCGTCCTCGAACAGATTTTCGGGGATGCAATGCATCGTTGCGCTGGCAAATTCGCGGGTGAACATCGCACGGATGGCGTCACGCCCAATCACCGGATCGCGGACAACCTGATGGTTGATCGCTTCCTCATGATACAGCGCCATCAGCGCATCGATATCAGTCGCGTTGAACGCCCGAATCCACGCTTTGACAACCGAACGCGGGCTCACCGGAAATTATCGGCGTAAGCCTGCAGCTTCAGCTTTCGTTCGGGCGCGGGCACGACGTGGAAATTGATGCCCTCACGCGTCGCATAACCCTGCGCTGCTTCCAGCGTCGGGAAGGTCAGCCGCAATTGATCGCGCACATCGCCCGAACCTGCCCAGCCGGTCAGCGGATCGGGCTGCTTGGCCTCGCTCGGCTCGAATTCGAGCACCCAGATCTGCGTGCGGGCGCGGCCCGATTGCATGGCGTTTTTGGGGCGTTGATAGATGCGGGCGGTGATCATGCCGCCTCCTTACTGTGCTTGGGCGCGGCGCGCATCAGCATTTTTGGTGCGCAGCGTCGCCGCCGCACTCGCTGGATCGTCAGGCCAGGGATGGCGGGGATAGCGCCCGCGCATTTCCCGCGCGACGTCGGTCCAGCTGCCCGCCCAGAACCCCGGCAGATCGCGCGTCGTCTGGATCGGGCGACCGGCAGGTGAGGTCAGGCTGAGCACCAGCGGCACGCGGCCATCCGCGATCATCGGATGCCGCGCAAGGCCGAACAGCGCCTGTGGGCGAAGTTCGACGGTCGGCCCGGCTTCGGCGGCATAATCAATCTCATGACTGCTGCCTGCGGGCGAATCGAAGCGCGGCGGCGCAAGCCGATCGATCGCGCGTAATGCATCCCACCCGATCAGGCCGCGCAACGCCTCCGTCAGCGCACCGCTGTCGATCTGGGCGAGCCTGCGCTTGCCCTCAAGCAACGGCACCAGCCATTCATCAGCGCGGGCGAGTAGCGCGGCATCGTCAAGCGCCACCTCGGGCGCGCCGTGTGCGGCGGCAAAGGCAGCGCGCTGGCGCAGGGCGGTCGCGGTTTCGGACCAGGGCAGCAGTGTCAGGCCGTGCTCGCACAACCCCGCCAGCAACGCGGCGCTGATCGCTGCCGGGTCAGCGTTCGAATCAGGGCCGCCACCCAAGCGGATGGCACCAAGCCGTCGTTCATGGCTTGCCTGCACGCCGCCCGTGGCAGGATCGAAGCTGACAATGCGCCGTGCTTCGATCCGGTCGCCGAACAACGTTTCGACCGTCGCGAGATCGATTGCTGCGGCAGACAATATGCGAGCGCCCGCCGCCAACCCCTGCGTTTCCGCCACCGCGAGCCATTCGTTCCGGGCAAGCGATGATGTGGGGTCGAGTCGAAAACCCCGCCCTCCGGCCGACGCCCAATTCTCTCCCGAAGAATCGCGACGGCGGGCGATCCGATCGGGAAAGGCAAGCGCGATACAGGTGGCGACATCTATACCCGTTGCCGCACTGGTACGGGGGCCATCCACGATCGCCGCCCAGCGTGCCGCCAACCGACGGGCATTCTCGGCCCGCGCGCCCTTTTCGCTACGCCAACGACGCAAGCGGCTGTCCATGTCGACGTCCGTACCGCCCAGCCCACGCTCACCGAGCAGGACGGCAATCTGGGCGGCAGTCGTAGCAAGGCCCATTTTACCCGCCTCGATCAGCATATGCCCGAGCCGGGGCGGGAGCGGCAGGCGCGCGATCGCCTCACCGTGCGGTGTTACCCGACCATCGCCATCGATCGCCCCTAGCGCCGTCAGCCGCGCCCGCGCCTCCGCCACGGCAGCATCGGGCGGCGGATCGATCCAGGCAAGCGTGCGCGGATCGGCCACCCCCCAGCGCGCGCAATCGAGCGTCAGCGCTGACAAATCGGCCTCGAGAATCTCCGGTGGATCGAAGCGCGGCAGCCCCGCCGTCGCCGCTTCCTCCCACAACCGATAGGCGACCCCCGGCCCCTGCCGGGCCGCGCGACCAGCGCGCTGGGTGACCGATGCCTGGCTGGCGCGCTCGGTCACCAGCCGCGTCATGCCCGCCGCGCGATCATAACGCGGGCGGCGGGCGAGCCCCGAATCGACCACGACGCGGATGCCATCGAGCGTGAGGCTCGTCTCGGCAATCGAGGTCGCGAGTACCAGCTTACGCACGCCATCCGGATCGGGCGCGATTGCGGCGCGTTGCGCAGCGGGATCGAGACTGCCGTGGAGTCGGTGGAGGACGATACCCGGCGGCAGATCGCTGAGCCGCTCAGCCACCCGCTCTATCTCAGCAACGCCCGGCAGGAAGGCGAGAACCCCGCCCTGTTCGTCGCGCAGCGCCTGGCGGATCGCGCTGGCCATGCTATCCTCGATCCGCGCCTCCACCGCGCGACCGATATGACGTAGCGTTAGCGGATAACTCCGCCCTTCGCTTTCGACGACAGGGGCGTCCCCCAGCAGCGAGGCGAACCGCGCACCATCGAGCGTAGCGGACATCGCCACCAGCCGCAGATCGGGCCGAAAGCCGCCTTGCGCATCGATCGCAAGCGCCAGCCCGAAATCGCTGTCGAGGCTGCGTTCATGCACTTCGTCGAACAGCACCGCCGACACCCCCGCCAGTTCGGGATCGGCCTGGATGCGGTTGACGAAAATCCCCTCGGTCATCACCGTTACGCGAGTAGCAGCCGATCGCTTACTGTCCATCCGCGTGGCGTACCCAAAGGTCTTGCCAACGCCCTCTCCCGCCTGTCCCGCCATGCGCTCCGCCGCCGCGCGCGCGGCCAAACGGCGCGGGGAAAGCAGCAGGATCTCGCCGCTGCACCAATCCTCGTCCAGCAACGCAGGGGCAACCGCCGTGGTCTTCCCCGCGCCCGGCGGCGCGACCAGTACCGCATTCGGCCCAGCGCGTAGCGCGGCGAGCAAATCGGGCAGAACGGCGTGGATAGGCAGGATCATGCAAGATCCAGCCGACCTAGCGGCGCGCCGACCAGCCCGCTCACCAGCATCGCCAGAACATGGGGGATTGGTGGGATTTTTGAGAGCGGGGCGACCAACCGGTCACGCAGAAACGGCACGACGTTGCCATCGGATTGATAGACGGGCGTCAGCCAGTAGCTGAGGTTTTGATACAGGTTAATGTGATCCGATCGCAAATGCACCGTCCAGGCGAGCGCCTCGCCAACCGATCCGCTGCTACGTAGCCCCTGCGCCAGCGCCCAAGCATCGAGCAGCGCCATATTGGCCCCCTGGCCGAGTTGCGGGCTCGTCGAATGCCAGGCGTCCCCCATATGGATCAACCCCGTGGACGCCGGACGCGACAGCGTTCGGTGCGCGTAGCGCGCAAACGTCAATTGGTCAGAATCGCCGATCTGGTCGAGCAGGACGTCACAGATCGGCCACAGCGTGCGCACCTCGTCGGCCCACGCCGCCAACCCCCGGTTGCGCCAGGCATCGAGCGCATTGGCACGTAAAGACCAGAAAAAGGCGGCCTGCGGCATGGTGTGATTGGGGGACGTACCAATCGGCATCACCCCGGTCATTTGCCGCGCCGCGCGGTAGCGCTGTTCCAGCGCCGCACCGTCAAAACCCGCGCCGTCGACCCAATCGAGGCTTGCCCATAGCGCCCCATAGGGCAAGTCTCGACCCGTAGGTGCTGCCAGCACCGATCGTGCGCCGAGCGTGTCGACCACAAGATCGAACGGCCCCACGCTGGTGCCATCCGCAAAGTCGAGTCGCCGTTTACCGTCCGCCACCAACGCGCTGCCGACGACCTGCCGACCCGTCTCGATCACGATACGCGCTTCTAGGACTGCGTCGTGGAGAAGTCCGAACAGGCTCGCTCGGTGGATACCGATCCCGCTTACCGGCCGCCGCATGGCCGCATAGCGTACATCGAGCACGACGGGCCCATTGGCACCGGCCCGCCCAATCAGTCGCTCGATCGCGGCCCCTTTGGCGCGCGCGGCATCGCCAAGCCCAAGCCGATCAAGCACTGCTAGTCCGGTGGGTTGCAGCATCAGGCCCGAACCGACCGGTTGCGCCGCATCAAACCGTTCAAAAATGGTAACGCGGTGGCCATCCCGCGCCAGGAGCAGCGCCGTGGCAAGGCCGCAGGGGCCACACCCCGCAACGGCAATATCGATCGGCCTCATCCTCGGCCGAACCCGCGCCTCAATACGCCCGGGCGATCGCGAACTCGACGGCTTCGACCATCGCCGCCTTGGCCATGCCGTTGCTGAAACAGCCAAGCGAATCGATCGCGCGCTGGCCGTAATGGCGGGCGCGGGCAAGCGTATCGTCAACGCCCCGCGACGACTGGATCAGCGCGATGGCATGAGCGAGATCTTCATCGGTCGTACGCCGCCCCTCGATCGCATCCTTCCAAAAGGTGCGTTCTTCGGCGTTGCCGCGCGCATAAGCGAGAATGACGGGCAGCGTCACCTTGCCCTCGCGGAAATCATCGCCGGCATCCTTGCCCATCGTGCCTGCGTCGGACACGTAATCAATCGCATCGTCGACCAACTGGAAAGCGATCCCCAGATTGCGGCCATACGCGTCGAGCGCAGCTTCCTCCGAGTCGGGCCGCTCGGCCACCACTGCCGATACGCGGCAGGCAGCAGCAAACAGCGCCGCCGTTTTGGCGCCGATAATGTCGAGATAGCGTTCCTCGCCGAGTTCGATCAGGCGAGTCGCTGTCAGCTGGTTGACTTCGCCCTCAGCAATCACCGCGCTGGCATGGCTCAGGATTTTCAACACTTTCTGGCTGCCATCGTCGACCATCAGCTCGAACGCACGGCTGAACAGGAAATCGCCGACCAGCACTGTTGCCGGATTGCCCCAGATATTGTTGGCGGTCCGCCGACCACGCCGCAAATCGCTGCCATCGACGACATCGTCATGAAGCAGCGTGGCAGTGTGAATAAACTCGACGGCCGCAGCCAGCCCGTGATGGCGCGTGCCGGTATACCCAAGCAGGGCTGCGCTCGCGAGCGTGAGCATCGGTCGCATCCGCTTACCGCCGCCCGCGATCAGATGGCCGGCAAGCTCGGGAATCAAGGGAATCTGCGATTGCATGCGATCAAGGATGACCGCGTTGACAAGGTTCATGTCCTTCGCGACCAACGCGACCATCGGATCGAGGGACGGTGACGGCCGTGGATCGATGCGGTGGATGGTCGCTGTCATGGTTTCCGCGATGTGGCGGCTCGAGGCGATAAACGCAAGGGAATGCCGCTTGCGCAGTGGTGCCTCCCCGCCCAAAAAGGGCACCAGATCGAAAAAAAGGGGCGTGAACGTGCCGGATGAAACGCTGAGCAGCTATCGCCAGAGCATCGACAATATCGACGCCGCGCTCGTCTTCCTGCTCGCCGAGCGGTTCAAGGTGACTCAGGCAGTGGGCCGCTACAAGGCAACGCATGGCCTGCCGCCGGCTGATCCGGCACGCGAAACAGCACAGATCGCGCGCCTGCGGGCGCTGGCGAATGATGCCCAGCTCGATCCGGAATTTTCCGAGAAGTTCCTGCGCTTCATCATCGATGAGGTGATCCGGCATCATGAGAAGCTACAGGGATGATTAGAGGATCATGCTTGTGCGGCACGGTCCGTTTTACGGTCAGCGAACCGTTGCACCCGCCCGATGCATGCCATTGTACCCAGTGTCGCAAACAATCGGGGCATTTCTGGGCCTCCACCAATGTCCAGCACGACGCGATCACGATCGAGGGTGAGGACAATGTGACATGGTTTCAAGCCTCGCCAAAGGTGCGTCGGGGCTTTTGTTCAACCTGCGGCTCGTTCCTGTTCTGGGAACCGATCGGTAAGGCGCGAATCGCCGTATCGATGGGCGCGATGGACAGCGCGACGCAAACGCATCTCGGGATCCACATCTTCGTTGCGGACAAGGGCGATTACTACCAGATCGCCGACGGTTTGCCGCAAAAAGATCAATAAGCGGCGGTTGTCGTCGTTAGACCGGAACCCGGCGCAGCGCCCGCACCTCGAACGCCTGCCATAGCAAGATACCCGGCACGCCCACCGCGATATCCCGCGCGCGCTTGACGAGCGACAGCGCGAGCGCGGCGCTGGGGGTGAGGCCAAATAGCGGGCCGATCAGCAGATAGGCGGCCTCCTGCACGCCGACGCCGCCGGGAATCGCGAACGCGACAGTGCGCAGCGTAAAGATCAGCGCCTCAATCGTCAGCACATCGACGAGCGGCAATGCGCTCCCCATGAAGCGCAGCGCCATCCACGCGCCAGCTGCACTGAACACCCAGGCGAGAAAATGAAGCAGAAACGCCGCAATCACCCGGCCGCGCTGCGCATAAATCGCGTCGAGCTCAATCGTCAGCGCGCTCATCGTCGCCACCGATTGTGGCAACAGCCGTCCGGCGAGCCCCTGCGCCATTTTCAGCACTGGGCGCTGACCAAAGGCAAACAGCGCCATGATTCCGGCCATCAGCGCGAGCCCGCCAAGCACCAAAGGCAACACGCCAGCCGCGACCGGCTGGTCAGTCAGCACGAGCGCAAGCATGACGACGCCGAACATCGTGAACACCAGTTGCGCGGCCAATTCGGTCGTCTGATCAGCGATCAGCGAGGCATAAACCAGCGATTCGCGGATGCCGCCCGCAATCGCGGTGCGCGCGCCCACCACCAGCCCGCCGAACTGCGAAAAGGGGAGCACATCGGTCGCCGCCTCGCGCGTCGTTCGCGCCCAGGCGAAGGTGCCGAGCTGACTGCGCGCAATGCCAGGGGCCACCGCGAGCCACGCCGCGCCCAGGATCGTCAGGTTGATCCCCGTCCAGCCCATCAGCGCCAGAAAGCCGAGCACACCGATGCTCGACACGCCTGCAATCACATTTTGCCAGCCCGTCGCGCCGATCAGCCACAGCGCGGCGATCAGCCCGATCACGGTCAGGATCAGGGCAAGATATTTCAGCATTGCACGCGTTGCAGATCAGTTTGGGGGAGATCAGGCCGAGGGCAAATCAGCCCGCAGCTTCCTTGCGACGGCTGAGGAAGTCAAAAAACTCGACGCCCTCACGCAGGCGGCGCTTCATCATGTCCCAGTCGCGCAGCATTTCCCAGACGATTGACCCGATCTTCGACGGGCGGAAATAGAAGCGTTTGTAGAACTCCTCGACCTTTTCGAAGATCACCGACGAAGGGAGGTGCGGATAGCTGAGCTGGGCAATCTGATTGCCGCCATCCGTCAGCAGATGGTCTTCATTGTCGAACCAGCCATTTTCGATCGCCTGCTTGTAAAGAAACGTGCCGGGATAGGGTGCGGCCAGCGATACCTGGATTGTATGCGGATCGATTTCCTTGGCGTATTGGATCGTCTCCTCGATTGTCTCCAGCGTTTCGCCGGGCAACCCAAGAATGAAGGTTCCGTGAATCGTCAGGCCGAGCGCGTGCGCGTCCTTGGTGAATTGCCGCGCGACATCAACGCGCAGGCCCTTCTTGATGTTGTGCAAAATCTGCTGGTTGCCGCTTTCATAGCCGACCAGCAGAACGCGGCAGCCGCCTTCCTTCATCGCCTTGAGCACCGGATAGGGCACATTGGCCTTGGCGTTGCAGCCCCAGGTGACGCGAAAACCGGGCGTACCAAAGCCGAGCTCGCGCAGCGCACCCGACAATTCGACGACGAAATCATGGGCATCGGCCAGCGTGTCGTCGTCGAAGAAGATCTCGTTCACTTCCGGCATTTCGCGAAGGATGTATTTTACCTCTTCGATCACCTTTGGCACGCTTTGATGCCGGTAACGATGTCCACTGATCGTCTGCGGCCAGAGGCAGAAAGTGCAGCGGCTCTTGCATCCACGCCCGGTGTAAAAGGACACATAAGGGTAACGCTGATACCCGCCATAATACCTGGACGTATCGAGATCACGTTTGTAGATTGGCGACACCATCGGCAGGATATCCATATCCTCAATCGCGGCGCGGTCCTTGTTGCGGACGATCGTCCCGTCGGCTGCGCGCCAGGTGATGCCATCGATTTCGGCGAGCGGGCGCCCCTCCGCCAGTTCGACGCAGGTGAAATCATATTCCTCACGGCAGACAAGATCGATCGCTTCGCACGCTTTCAGGCTCGCCTCATCGTCGATCATCACCTTCGCGCCGACGAACGCAATCAGGATCTTGGGGTTGCGTTCCTTGATCAGGCGGGCGGTGCGGATGTCTTGATTGAAGCTGGGCGTCGAGGTGTGGAGAATCACCAGATCACGCGTATCGAATTCATGCGCGATATCGTCCCACGACAGATTGTGGGCCGGCGCGTCGATCAATTTCGATCCCTCGATCATCGCCGCAGGCTGGGCCAGCCAGGTCGGATACCAGAAGGACTTCACCTCGCGCTTCATTTGATAGCGCGCGCCGGCGCCGCCGTCATAGCCGTCAAACGAGGGCGCCTGGAGGAACAAAGAGCGCATCATAGCCGTGGAACCCTTATCACGATTGCAGTCGTCCATCACGAGTTACCCGGAATTGCGAGCCTCGCCAATCGACTTTGTGAACAAAGAAAGTAGCGCAAAACAGCACGAAAGACAGCAGGTCTCGAATTGGCACCAGCATCAGCGGCCCGGATACGCTGCCCGAAGCGATGTCCATCCGCAGCCGGACGAGCGCGCGAGAAGCGAACGCGACCGCCAGTACCGCCAATCCGGCGGTTGAAAATCCGGCCAGCGCCGCGCCGATCAGCGCCATCGGCAGCGTGTGGACCACCAAGCTACCGGCGAAACCGGCGGGATCGATTCGGAAGATCGTCACCGTCCAGCGGAGTTCGTGGCGTGCCAGCGCGGGCAGGCTTGCCTCCGAACAGCCGTGCGTGATGTAGAAAGGCGGCAGCACCGTCCGCAGCCCGAGCGCGCGTACCGCCTCCCCCATTTCATAATCATCGGCAAGAACATCGCCGAACGCCGCAAACCCGCCGATTCGGCCAAGGGTGTCGCGAGTGAACGCCATGGTCGGCCCCAGCGTTGGCTTGGCCATGCCAAGCGCGACACCCATCAGCACGCTGGGCATGAACCGGTATGACAAATCCATCGCGGCGAGCACCGACCACCCCCCGGCATCGCCGCGCCCGACATGGAGACAACTGGCGAGCCCAACCCCTGGCTCGGCAAGCGCGCCCGCCAGCCGCCGCAGCGTATCGGGTGACCAATCCACGTCGCTGTCGGCGATCACCACCAGCGGGTGGCGACCGACCTCGTCCATATTGGCAAGGTTCGAGAGTTTATTGTTCGCGCCCCAGCGGCGATCGCTGATGACGATGTCGATATCCGCCTCGAGGTAGCGCGCCCGCATATCGGCAATCACCGCAAGCGCTGGATCATCGGGGTTACGCGTGCCGAAGATGATCTGCACCGGTCCGGGATAATCCTGCGCGAACAAAGCCGCGAGGTTGGCTGCAAGCGCGGGTTCGGTGCCGTGCACAGGCTTCAGCACGGTGATGCCGGGCCAGTCGGCCAGTACCGGCACCGGCCCGGGCCCGCGGATCAGAAACGCAGCGGCGACGTTGAAAAGTGCGCCTGCCACCGCCATGGCCAACACCAGGATCGAGGCGATCGTCAGCACCATTTTAGTCCGTCTTCCCTCCGCAACACGGCTTTCCATCCCGCCCCCGCGGCGTCTAGGGAGAAATTGAGGGCAAGGGGAGCGTTAATGGATTTCACAGACGTTCCGGTGCTGGTGACGGGGGCGAGCGGCTTTGTCGGCTCGGCGGTCGCGCGCGCGCTGGCGGCACGCGGGGCCGACCTCCGCCTGCTGGTCCGCCGCGACAGTGACCGCACCAACACCAACGATCTCCGCGCCGATCTGATCGAAGGCGATATTCGCGACGAGGCATCGGTGCTGCGGGCCGCAACCGGGGCGCGCTATCTGTTTCATGTTGCCGCAGACTATCGGCTCTGGGCGCCCGACCCGGAGGATATCGTCCGCAACAACCGCGCCGGCACGCTCGCGGTGATGAACGCCGCGCGCGCCGCGGGTATCGAACGGATCGTCTATACATCCAGCGTCGCAACGTTGCTGCCCGATGATCACGGCGCGGCTGATGAAACGCGCCCCGCGACGCCGGAACAGGCGGTTGGCGCGTATAAACGCAGCAAGGTGGTCGCCGAACGGCTGGTCGAGGCAATGGCCGCCGAGGGCTTGCCCGCGGTGATCGTCAACCCCTCCACCCCGATCGGCCCGCGCGACGTGAAACCCACCCCGACCGGGCGAATCGTGGTGGAGGCGGCCAATGGCAAGATGCCGGCCTTTGTCGAAAGCGGGCTGAACCTGGTGCATGTCGATGATGTGGCCGCTGGGCATTTGTTGGCATTGGAGAAAGGGCAGATCGGCGAACGTTATGTGCTCGGCGGGCAGGACGTGACGCTCCGGGCGATGCTCGCCGAAATCGCCCTGATCATGGGCCACAGAGCCCCCACGATCAGCATCCCGCGCACGCTGCTCTTCCCGATGGCCCATGCCAATGAAGCGATTGCCCGGCTGACCGGCGGCGATCCGTTCCTGACGGTCGATTCGCTGAAGATGGCCGCGCACAATATGTATTATTCGTCGGCCAAGGCAGAGGCCGAACTTGGCTATCGCGCGCGGCCCTTTCCGGAAGCCTTGGCCGATGCGATTGCGTGGTTCCGCGCGGCGGGGAAGATCACGTGATTGCCCTCACCACAGGGGGCATCGCGCTAGCGGTGTGGCTGGTGCTGGTGTTCGCACGCGACAGCTTCTGGCTGACAGCCGAGCGTGACTCGCGCGGCCTGCCGCCCGAACCTGCGCACTGGCCGGCGGTGACGGCGGTGGTACCCGCACGGGACGAGGCGGATGTGATCGCGCGTTCGATCGGCAGCCTGATAGCACAGGATTATCCCGGCGAGTTCCGGGTGGTCCTGGTCGATGACAATTCGAGTGACGGCACGGCGGATGTTGCGCGGGGATTGGCCGATGCCAGTCACCGCCTGACCATCCTGACCGGCCAACCCCTTGCCCCCGGCTGGACCGGCAAGCTTTGGGCAGTCTCGCAGGGCATCACCGAGGCGGGTGAGGCGCCCGATTATCTCTGGCTGACCGACGCCGATATCGCGCATGCCCCGGACACGCTGCGCACACTCGTCACCCGCGCAGTAGGCGAGCAACGTGTGCTCGTCTCGCTGATGGCGCGGTTGCGGTGCGAAAGTCTGGCCGAACGCGCGCTGATCCCCGCCTTCGTCTGGTTCTTTCAGATGCTCTACCCCTTTGGCGCGGTGAACAAGCCCACTGGCGTCGGCGCGGCGGCGGGCGGATGCATGCTCGCCAATCGCGAAGCACTGGAGCGCGCAGGCGGCATCGCGGCGGTGCGCGGCGCGCTGATCGACGATTGCGCCTTCGGGGCGCTGATGAAGCGGCAGGGGGCGGTCTGGCTGGGGCTGACCGATCGGTCGGTCAGCATTCGAATCTACGACACGTGGGCGTCGGTCGCGGCGATGATTTCGCGATCCGCCTATGCGCAGCTCAATTATTCGCTGGTGCTGCTGGCGGGTACCTTGTTCGGACTGGGACTGATTTACCTCGGCCCGGTCTTGCTCACCCTGTTCGGGCAGGGCTATGCCCAAGCCTTGGGATTTGGGGCTTGGGCATTGATGGCAATCGCGTTTCAACCGATGCTTCGCTTCTATCGCCGATCGCCCTTATGGGGCGTGGCCCTGCCCGGCATTGCCTTGTTTTACGCGGGCTGCACTTTCCTGTCGGCCTGGGCGCATTGGCGTGGTCGCGGGGGCATGTGGAAGGGTCGCGCACAGGCGGCAATCGGCGCATGACCGCGTCAGCTGCCACGCTTGCCTCCGGCAAGGGCCACAAGGACGAGAATTTCCCCGTCGCCAGCTTCATGCTGAAGCGCGAACACCGCGCGCCGGTGATGGCCTTTTATCGTTTCGCGCGTGCGGCCGATGACGTGGCGGATAACGAATCGGCCCCGGCCAGCGAGCGGCTCGCGTTGCTCGGCGCGATGCGATCGACACTGGCGGGGACGAGCGACGTCAATGCCGAGGCGCTGGCACTGCGCGAGGTGCTGGCAGATTACACATTGTCGCCGCAACATGGCCTCGATTTGCTGACCGCGTTCGAGCAGGATTGCACCGTCAACCGTATGGCGACATGGGACCAACTGATCGATTATTGTCGCGTGTCGGCCATGCCCGTCGGGCGGTATGTGCTCGACGTCCATCATGAGGATCGCCGCACCTGGGCGGCATCGGACGCACTTTGCGCCGCGCTTCAGGTGATCAATCACCTGCAGGACTGCGGGAAGGATTACCGCGCGATCGACCGGGTCTATATCCCGCTCGACATGCTGGCGGCGGCGGGGGCATCGGTGGAGGATCTCGGCGCTGAGCGCGCCTCCTCAGCGCTACGATCGGTTATCATCGACATGGCGCAGCGCACGCTGGCGCTGCTCAAGCAATCGTCGGTGTTCTCTTCGCAGATCAGGGACAAAAGGCTGGCTGTCGAAGTGGCGATCATCCAGCGGCTTGCGGAAAGCCTCACGCGGCGGCTGATCACGCATGATCCGCTGAGTGAGCGGGTGCACCACGGCAAGGCGGAAATGGCGGGACTTGCCGCCTGGGCTGCGATTAAAAGGCTGGTGGTATGAACCCCGACAATACCCCCGCCGCGCTGCAAGCCCAAGTTTCCGGCAGCAGTTTTTACGCTGGCATGCGCGTGCTGCCCAAGGCTGAGCGCGAAGCGATGTATGCCGTGTACGGATTCTGCCGGATCGTCGACGACATCGCCGATGACGAGGAAGGCGCGCGAGCGGACCGTGCCGCGGCGCTCGACCAGTGGCGCGCCGATATCGAATCGCTCTATGCGGGCGGCGATCCGGGCCAGGCGGCGCTGGTCGCCGAAGCCGTGCGGCGGTTTAAGCTCGACAAGGCGGATTTCCTGGCGGTGATCGACGGGATGGCGACCGATACCGCCGATTTCGTCCGCTATCCCAGCTTCGAAGAGCTCGATCTCTATTGCGACCGGGTGGCATCGGCGGTTGGGCGACTGTCGGTGAAGATTTTCGGCATGGACGATGCCGAAGGGGTGAAGCTGGCCCATCATCTAGGCCGGGCGCTGCAATTCACCAACATCCTGCGCGACATCGATGAGGATGCGGCGATCGGCCGGGTCTATCTGGCGCGCGAGCATCTGGCAGCGGCGGGCGTCGACATGAGCAGCCCCGAGGCGGTGGCGCGCGACCCGAATATCGATGCCGCCTGCCGCGATCTCGCCGCGCTCGCTGAGCAACATTATGTCGCCGCCGAAGCGATCCTGAAGCGCAAGCCCAAGGGCCATCTGATCGCGCCCAAGCTAATGGCCGCGGTATACCACAAGATTCTCGGGCGGATGCAGGCGGTCGGCTGGGCCCCGCCGCGCGAGCGGATCAAGGTGAACAAGGTCGCGCTGCTCTTCACGGTCGGGAAATTGTGGCTGTTCCGGTGAAGGCGCACATTATTGGCGCAGGGATGGCCGGGCTTTCCGCCGCCATCGAGCTGACGCGCGCAGGCTTTGCGGTCGACGTTGCTGACAGCGCCGCGCAAGGCGGCGGGCGGTGCCGGAGCTATCATGACCCACAGCTTGGCCGGGTGATCGATAACGGCAATCACCTGGTGCTGGCCGGAAATGATGCAGTGATGGCGTATCTGGGCACCATCGGCGCGCGTGACCGGTTGAGCGGGCCAGACCATGCCGATTTCGAATTCGTCGATATAGGCGGGCTATACCGCCCCCCTCGTCATTCCCGCGAAAGCGGGAACCTATCGCGCTCCAAAGATGAAGACGCTGAGGGTGAGCGAGGGGTTCCCGCTTTCGCGGGAATGACGGGAGGGGGGAGCGAGGCCCTTCCCTTCCCCCGCTGGACCTTCCGCCCCAATGACAGCGCGGTGCCGTGGTGGCTGTTTTCGAAACAGCGCCGCGTGCCCGGCGCAGGCCCGCTCGCCCATCTCGCGTTGGGCAAGCTGCTGGTGGGCGGCAAGGCCGATACCGTGGCTGATCGGATCGCAACGGGAGGCGTATTGTGGGATCGGTTGCTGGAACCGGTGCTGTTGTCAGCGCTGAACACCGATCCGCGCGAGGGATCGGCATCGTTGGCGGCGGCGGTGGTGCGTGGATCGCTGGCGCGCGGAGGGCTGGCCACCCGCCCCCGCATCGCCGAGCCGACACTGGCAGCGGCGTTCGTTGATCCAGCGCTCGACTGGCTGCGGTCACGGGGCAGCGATGTGACGACCGGCAAGCGGCTGCGGGCGCTGGTGTTCGACGGTGATCGCGTCACCGCGCTCGATTTCGGCGACGGGCCGCAACCGGTGACCGGGCCAGTCGTGCTCGCGGTGCCTCCCTGGGTGGCCGAGGCGCTGGTGCCTGACCTGACCGTGCCCAATGATTTCCGCGCAATCGTCAACGCGCATTTCGCGTTCGCACCGCCGCCGGGCACGCCCGCGATGATCGGGGTGATCGGCGGGACGACCGAATGGGTTTTCGCGTTCGAGGACCGATTGTCTATTACCGTGAGCGGGGCAGACCGGCTGGTCGACACCGACCGGGCCGAACTTGCAGCGCTGTTCTGGACGGAGATTTGCGCGGTCCACGACATCGACGCGCCGCTGCCCGCGTGGCAAATCGTGAAGGAAAAGCGCGCGACCTTCGCCGCGACGCCCGAACAGGATGCGCGGCGGCCAGGGGCGGCAACGCGGTGGCGCAACCTGTTCCTGGCAGGGGACTGGACGCAGACCGGGCTGCCCGCGACGATTGAAGGCGCGATCCGGTCAGGCGTGACGGCGGCGAGGTTGGCGGGACGATGATTGTCCCACGGCCCGTTCGTGCTGAGCGAAGTCGAAGCACCCCGCGCTACCCTTGGCCTTCGACTGCGCTCAGGCCGAACGGGGGTGGTTCAAATTCTACACGATATCCTCTAGCCACTACATCATGACCGCTACCGCAACGATCACCGATCCACTCGCCGCCATCGACGCCTGCGCCAACCGCGCCGCCGATGCCTTGTCGCGCGCGCAAAAGGACGATGGCCACTGGGTGTTCGAACTGGAAGCGGACGCGACGATCCCCGCCGAATTCGTGCTGCTGAAACATTATCTGGGTGAGCAGCGCGATGCGACCCTCGAGGCCAAGATCGGCAACTATCTGCGCCGTATCCAGTCCGCCGAACATCATGGCTGGCCGCTGTTCCACGGCGGCGCGTTCGACACCTCTGCCAGCGTAAAGGCCTATTTCGCGCTCAAGATGATCGGCGACGATGTGGACGCGCCGCACATGGTCCGTGCGCGCGAGGCGATCCATGCGGCGGGTGGGGCGGCGGCGGTGAATGTGTTCACGCGAATTCAGCTCGCACTGTTCGGCGCTGGATCGTGGAGCGTCGTGCCGACAATGCCCGTTGAGCTGATCCTGCTGCCGCGCTGGTTCCCGGTGCATCTGTCGAAAATGTCGTACTGGGCGCGCACCGTCATCGTGCCGCTGCTGGTGCTCGCCGCAAAGCAGCCAGTGGCCAAGAACCCGTCAGGCGTGCTGGTCGACGAACTCTACACGCTGAAAGCAGCGCCACTGAAAAGCCAGGCGGCGGGTGCCAAACGATCGTGGCAGATCTTTTTCGGCGGACTCGACGTGGTGCTGAAGCGCGTCGAACCGCTCTGGCCCAAGGGTTTGCGCGCCAAGGCGATGAAGGCCTGTGTCGATTTCGTCACCGAACGGCTGAACGGCCAGGATGGGCTGGGCGCGATCTATCCGGCGATGGCCAATTCGGTGATGATGTTCGATTGCCTGGGCTATCCTGAAGACCATCCGCACCGGGCAATTGCGCGCAAATCGGTCGAAAACCTGCTCGTGATCAAGGACGACGAGGCCTATTGCCAGCCCTGCGTATCCCCCGTCTGGGATACCGCACTCGCCGCGCATGCGATGCTCGAGGCGGGTGGCGAAGAGAATGAACGCCGCGCAAGGGCCGCGCTCGAATGGCTGAAGCCGCTCCAGGTGTTGGACGTGAAAGGCGACTGGGCCGAAGTGAAGCCCGATGTGCGGCCCGGCGGCTGGGCGTTCCAGTATAACAACGCGCATTACCCCGATCTCGACGATACCGCCGTCGTGGTGATGGCGATGGACCGGGCACGCGACAAACTGGCGCTGGCCGGCGGTTACGACGAGGCGATTGCGCGCGGCAATGAATGGACCGTCGGGCTGCAATCGAAAAATGGCGGCTTTGGCGCGTTCGATGCCGACAATACATATGATTACCTCAACAACATCCCCTTTGCCGATCACGGCGCGCTGCTCGATCCGCCGACCAGCGACGTGACGGCGCGCTGCGTGTCTATGATGGCGCAATTGGGCGAGACCGACAGCCCCCGGATGAAGGCCGCGCTTGCCTATCTGGCCGAGGAGCAGATGCCCGACGGATCCTGGTTTGGGCGCTGGGGGGTAAATTACATCTATGGCACCTGGTCGGTGCTGTGCGCGCTGAACGCGGCAGGCATTTCGCCCGGAGCGCCGACGATGGAACGCGCGGTCGACTGGCTGGTGTCGATCCAGAACAAGGATGGCGGCTGGGGTGAGGATTGCGACAGCTATGCGCTCGATTATGCGGGCTACACCCCTGCCCCTTCCACCGCATCGCAGACCGCCTGGGCACTGCTCGCGCTAATGGCGGCGGGAGCGGTGGAGCATCCGGCGGTCGCGCGCGGCGTCGAGTGGCTGGTCGCCAATCAGGACGCAGACGGACTGTGGGGGCAGGAAATGTATACCGGCGGCGGTTTCCCGCGGGTGTTCTACCTGCGCTATCACGGCTATCCGAAATATTTCCCGCTCTGGGCGGTCGCGCGGTACCGGAATTTGAAACGGTCGAACGACAAGACCGTGGCGTTCGGGATGTGACCCTGTTGGACTTATCGCGCTGCGCCATCTCACCCCTCCCCGTCACCCCGGACTTGTTCCGGGGTCCACTTCTCCCCTTGCAATGACGTTGCGGCTGGCACGGTGGACCCCGGAACAAGTCCGGGGTGACGGTTTGTGTCTGGACCAGCGCGTGTGACGATCCTCGTTGCCTGCGGACTCCAGCGAGAGGCCAATATCCTGCGCGGGCTGGGTGTGATTGCGATTCCCGGCGGGGGTGATGCGGTGCGGCTTGAGGCGGTGCTTGATGGTCAAGCGGCAGGCGCGACGATAATTGTGTCGGCGGGCATCGCCGGCGCGCTTGATCCTGCGCTGACGGCGGGGGATGTCGTCATTCACCAACCCCCGTTCGTTTCGAGCGAAGTCGAGAAACAAGCCACCAGCGTTGCGCGGGGTGTCTCGACTTCGCTCGACACGAACGGTTGGGGAGAAGAATTAAGGGCTGCCCTGCCCCATGCCCGTTACGGCCAAATCATCGGCCAGGATCACATCGCCGCTACCGCGGCTGAAAAGGCCGCGCTCTACGCCGCCACCGGCGCCCTTGCCGTCGACATGGAATCGCACATTGCCGCCCGCGTGGCCGCGCGCCACGGCCTGCCCTTTATCGCTATGCGGACAATCTCCGACACGGCACACGAATCGCTACCGCCCGCCGCACTCGTTGGCATGAGCCCCGACGGATCGATGGCGCTCGGCAAGGTACTCACGTCGCTCGCGCGTCGGCCGGGTCAGCTGCCCGCGCTGATCAAAACCGGGCAAAATGCCGAGGCAGCATTTCGCGCGCTACGCCAGGTATCGCATGCAATTGCGGCGTTGAATCGTCCTTAAGCCGCGCGCTGTACCCGCTTATAGCCTTCCGGATCAGCGTTCTTGATCCGCTCCAGCTCGCGCTCGACATGGGTCGAGTGGACGTCCTCGGCCTTGCGGGCGTTGCTGATGTCGATATCGGGTGCCATCGGGCCTTCGGTGCGGACCCCCTTGCGGCCTACCGTGAACATCTTGAGCGGGTTGCGGATCGCGTCGGTGGCGGCGGTGCCTTCGAAGCCGCAATGGACCATGCAGTTCGAGCATTTCTCGTACTTGCCGACGCCGTAATCGTCCCAGTTGGTGCCTTCCATCAGCTCAGCGAACGTGTCGACATAGCCTTCGCCGACCAGATAACAGGGCTTCTGCCAGCCGAACACGGTGCGCAGCGGCATCGACCAGGGGGTGCATTCATAGGTCTGGTTGCCGGCCAGGAAATCGAGGAACAGCGGAGAGTTGGTGAAGCTCCACTTGCGGCCGCCATCGCCACGGCGGAACACGTCGCGGAAGAAATTCTTGGTGCGTTCGCGCGTCAGGAAATGCTCCTGATCGGCGGCGCGCTCATAGGAATAGCCGGGCGAGATCGTGATCTCGACGCCGCGCTTTTCCATTTCGTCGAAAAAGCTCGCAAGCCGCTCCGGGTCAGCGCCGTCGAACACGGTGCAGTTCACCTGGACACGGAAGCCCTTGGCTTTGGCCATTTCGATCGCTTCGATCGCGACTTCATAGGTGCCGTCCTGATCGACCGCGTGATCGTGCATCCCCTTGTCGCCATCGAGATGGATCGACCAGGTGAAGAAGGTCGACGGCTTGTAATCGTCGATCTTCTTTTTCAGCAGCAGTGCATTGGTGCAGAGGATCACGAACTTCTTCTTCGCGATATAGCCCTCGACGATCTTTGGCATGTCGCGGTGGAGCAACGGCTCGCCGCCGGCGATCGACACGGCGGGGGCGCCGCATTCGTCGATCGCGTCCATGCACTGCTGCACGCTCAGCCGCTGGTTCAGGATCGCATCGGGATAATCGATCTTCCCGCAGCCCGGGCACGCCAAGTTGCAGCGCAGCAGCGGCTCGAGCATCAGCACGAGCGGGTATTTCTGGCCGCTCAGATGCTTCTTGACGGTATAGCCACCAATGCGCGCGAGCAGGTTGATCGGAAGGGTCATTGCGGTCGTTCCTATTCGGCCGGGATCTGCATCGATGCCTTTGCAGCGGGCGGGGTCACATTCCTTAACTCGGAAGGCAGGCTGAATTCCAGCGTTTCCTCAATCCCGTCGAGTTGCGAGACGGTGACGGGGCCAATTTTGCGCAGCGCGGCGATCACGCTGTCTACCAATTCATCGGGCGCGGAGGCACCGGCCGTAAGCCCGATCGTCTCGATGCCAACAAGCCAAGCCGGGTCGACAGCATCGCCATCAGCCACAAGATAGCTCGGCAAGCCCGAGTCGACACCGATTTCGCGCAGACGGCTGGAGTTGGAGCTGTATTCGGCCCCCACCACCAACAGCAGATCGACGACCCGGCACAGATCGCGCACCGCCGTCTGCCGGTTCTGGGTGGCGTAGCAAATGTCGGACACGTCAGGACCGATGATATCGCTGAACCGCTCGCCAAGCGCGGCGATGATGCCGCGGGTATCGTCAACGCTAAGCGTGGTCTGGGTGATATAGGCGAGCGGCGCATCATCGGGCAGATCGAGTGCAGCAACATCGGCTTCGGTCGAGACGAGATAAACGGGCGCGTCGACCTGGCCGATCGTGCCTTCCACCTCGGCATGCCCTTCATGCCCGATCAGGACGATCGACCGCCCCTGCGTCGCGTAGCGACGGCCCTGAATGTGCACCTTGGTGACGAGCGGACACGTCGCATCGAGCACCGGCAGGCCACGCGCTGCTGCCTCGTTCTCGATTTCGCGTGAAACGCCGTGCGCGCTGAAAACGGTGCGCGCACCGTCCGGCACTTCAGACAGTTCCTCAACGAAAACCGCCCCCTTCTGCCGCAACTTATTCACGACATGGCGGTTATGGACGATCTCGTGACGCACATAAACGGGCGCGCCATACAGATCGATGGCACGTTCGACGATTTCGATCGCGCGCACAACGCCCGCACAAAACCCACGCGGCTTGGCCAAGATTACCTGCAAGGAATAGTCCTTTCTGTCCCCCAAAAGCCTCCAGAACCAGACGCGCCCCGATCGTTCCCGATCGGTCGGCATCTGCGACCTTCCCCGCCGTTCCGCCTCTACTGCCCCGGAACAACCGAAACATATTAGCCGAGCAGCCTCATAATAAAAGGCCGAAAACCGGTGGCGGCGCTATTCTGTTGCATTGCAGCACGTCAATATCGTCCCGCTGTGGCGCAGTCGACACAGGTTCAGCAATGTTGCTCCACGCCCGATCCACGCGATCCACCTAATCCGGCACGCGTTGGGGGTGGACGGGCACCGGATGGCGCTTTATCCGAACAACACAATCCGCTGGGAGTATCAGGGATGTCTGTGATGAACCATTTGCACCGTCTTGTCCTTCCGATTGCCGCCGCCGCGATGCTGGCAACGCCGGGTTTCGCCCAGGCGCCTGATGCCGCGCGCGCGCCAGTCCAAACGCTGTGCGACGGCCTCGTTGCCATCATGAAGGCGGGCAAGAAGGCGGGTGCCGCAGGCCGTGCCGCGCAGATCGCGCCGGTGGTGGACAAGAGTTTTGATCTGCCATTGCTTACCCGGCTGGCCGTTGGCACCGAATGGACCAAGGCAGCGCCGGCCGATCGCACCGCCCTGATCGCGGCGATGCGCAAGCTGACGATCAATCAATATGCCGCCAATTTTGACAGTTGGTCTGGCCAGGCGTTCGTGATCGATCCGCAGGTGGAAACGCGCGGGACCGACCGGGTCGTAAAGACGAAGCTGACCCAGCCCAAGGGCGAAACCGTCAGCATCGCCTATCGGCTGCGCCAGAGCGGCGGCGATTGGCGGATCATCGACGTGTTCTACCAGAATTCGATCAGCCAACTCGCCACGCGCCGTGCCGATTTCGATGCTATCGTCCGCAAGGGCGGGGCTAAGGCGCTCGTTGGCCATGTCAACGCTCTGGCTGACAAGGCGAGCCGCTGATCAAGCATCCGGCCTTGCGGGGGGCGCCAGGCGCGTTGATCCCCACCGCGCTGGCTGTTGCCGCGCTGCTCGCCACGGGTAGCGCCGAAGCGCGTGCGCCAATGGTCGAACAGGCGCTGCAGGCACCTCCGGCAGTTGCTGGCACAACATCGGATCAATCAACGGCGCCTGAGGCTACGACGCCGGCGGCCGAAGCGGACAATGGTCGCGCGAATGGTCGCACCAAGGGTGACCCGCTTGAAGGGTTCAACCGGGCGATGTTCGGCGCGCAGCAGACGTTTGATCGCGCGATTTTCCGCCCCGTCGCGCGCGGCTACGCCACGATCATTCCCAAGTTCATCCGTACCGGGCTGCGCCACCTGCTCCGCCATATTCGCGAGCCGATCGTTTTTCTGAACGATGTGCTTCAGCTGAAGCCGAAGCGCGCGGTGCGAACGCTTGCCAGGTTTGCAATCAACACCACCGCGGGCGTGGGCGGCCTGCTCGATGTCGCCAAGACCGCCAAGCTGCCGCATCGCCCCAACGGGCTGGGCAATACGCTGGCGCGCTATGGCGTCGGTCCCGGGCCATATCTGTTTTTCCCGTTTGTCGGCCCAACCCAGCTGCGCGACATCTTTGGTGGCGCGGTTGACGGGTTGATCTATCCCGTCGCGATTGGTCGCCCGTTCAACCGCACCGATTATCAGGTGGCAACGGCAGCGATCGGTGGCCTTGATCTGCGCGCCGAATCCGACGCCGGGTTCAAGGCGCTGCTCGACGGTGCTGCCGATCCCTATGCCACGCTGCGTTCAGTGTATCAGCAGAACCGCGCGGCCGAAATTGCTGAAATGAACGGCACGCCGGTCGCGCCCGGTGGGCTCGACGATCCGCTGATCGATCCTGAAGCCGATCCCGCAGCACCGCCTGCCGAAGGGCCGGGACAACAAGCACCCGAAGACGTGCCGGGTTCGACTGCGCCTTCCCCCGAGCCGGCCGCAGACCCTGCGGTTCCAGCATCGAGTGACGTTGTAGTGGGCAATGCTTGGACCCACGCAACGTTGGACGAGACTAGGCTGGTTTCGTTTTTCTAGCCGACGTCGCTGTGCCACGCGGCGGCCCGAGCAGCGCCGGTTCAAAGATCAGCGCACACACCAATGTCCAGGCCAGCGAGATGATGAGAATCTTGCCCATGCTCGCCGTTCCCGGATGTGCCGACAGCCACAGCGCGCCAAACGCACTGCCGGTCGCCAGCGCGCTGAACAGCACCGCGCGTGCCAGGCTCGATTGCAACAAATCAGCCGCTCCATCGCGCCACGCCATCACGAAATAGATGTGGAAGGCTACACCCACCCCGAACAGCAACGGAAAGGCGATGATATTGGCGAAGTTGATCGGTTGGCCAATGATCACACAGCTGCCCAATGTCAGGAATCCCGAGAGCACCACCGGCGCCAGGGTGAACGCAACCTCGCTGACGTCGCGCAGCACCGCGAACAGCAACAGGCTGACCAGTACCAGGGCGAGGACACCTGCCTGGACGAACGCCCAGGCCACCGTCTTGGCGGCTTCCTGAGTTGATACTGGCAGCCCTGTCGCGGTGGGGGCGATCTGGCGAACGGCATCGGTAAAGCGCGCGAGGACGCGATTATCGTTGCTGTCACCGGTGGGGAAGATCTGCACGCGCGCGCGGCCATCCTTCGCCAACCAGTCGCCTGCTATTTCCGGCGGCAAGGTATCGCGCGTAACTTCCTCCGCCTGGAGCACCGCGCGCGCCTGATTGAGCATCACGATGAGCGGCGGCACCAGCACATCATGCGCCGCTGCGCGAATCGCCGGATCGGCGGTCGCAATGTCGGCCAAGGTGGTCGCCAACGCGCGCGCATAATCGGCAGCCTCGCCCGACTGGCCCGCCGCCACCCGTTCAAGCTGGGCAGCGGTTGTACGCATCGCGTTGACCACTTCGGCATCGCTCGGCGCCGGGGCGGTATCGAACGGGTTCAGCGTCAGATCGAGCAGCACCGATGCGTCCTGCAACAGGGCGATTTTTTCGGGCTGATCAGCGGGAATGAAACTGTCGATCGAAATCGCCTGCGCCACCTGGGGCAGTGCCGATGCCCGGTCAGCAATGCGGCGCGCGGCATCGGCATTATCCGCCAGCACATAAATGGTGTTGGGCGTGCGCAACGGATCGCGCATCAGATCGGTCAGCGATCGATAGGCCGGGCCATTCGGGTCACGTAGGTGCAGCGGGTTGAAATCGAACTGGACCAGCGGCAGCAGCGCGATGCTACCTATCATCGACAGGCCGAATGCCCAGAGGACGGTGCGGCGATGGGCATGGAGCCAGCGATCGACTGGCGCGGCCTCGGCAAAGCCGACCTCGGCCATCGGCTTGCCCGGTTTGAACAGCACCAGCAGCGCGGGCAGCAGCGTAATCGACAGCAGCAGCGCGATCACCATCCCCAACCCGGCGATGATGCCGAGTTCCGAAATGCCGACATAATCGGTCGGCAGGAACGCGCCAAAGCCGAGGAAAATCGCCCCCGCCGCCAGCGCCAGTGGGGCGCCAAGTGCGACAGCGGCCCGCTCGAGCGCTTGCGGAATCGCTGCTCCCTCAAGTCGCTCGGCATTGAAACGAACGCTGATCTGAATGCCGAAATCGACCCCCAACCCAACGAACAGGGGAATGAATGCAACCGAGATGAGGTTCAGCGTCCCCACCGCTGCCAACCCGATCGCGGTCGTCATCACCAGCCCGGCCAGGATCGTGATCACGATTGCGGCGACGATCTTTCCGGAGCGCGTTGCGAACCATAATGTCACCAGCATCGCCAGCGCCATCACCAGCCCGACAAAGCCGATATTCTCCTCAAGCGTCGAGAATTCCTCATCAGCCAGCGGCACCTCGCCCGTTACCTGCACATTGACGCCGTGCGCCGCGTCAAGCTTCAGATCAGCCGCGGCGGCATAAATGGCATCGACCGCCTTCTCGCCGGGTTTCAGCGCACCGAAATCGAGCTTGGGCTGCGCAAGGACGAGGCGACGCAGCGGCGGTTGCTGCCCGCCCCCATCGGCAAACAATGTCTGCCACGAAAAATACGCGGGCTGGCGCTGTGCGACCTTGCCGAGTGCATCATCGAGCGCACGGATCGGCCGGTCGAGATCATCGAGCTTCGCCGAACCCCGCTCGACCCCGGTCAGGATCGTCCCAAGCGCGCTCATAATGCCGCGCAGCGACGGATCAGCAGCAAGCGGCCCGAGCAAGGGCTGGGCGGCGATCAGCGATTTGGTGGTGCTTCGCACCTCATCCACGGTGCCGAACATCACGCCCTGGCGCGCCAGATAATCGCCACCATCGGGACGACGGACGGTCTTGAAATGGTCGGTATCTGCAGCAAGCCGTTCGGCAAGCGCGGCGGCCCCCGCCTCAGCGAGTTCGGGGGTGCGTCCGTCGACGATCGCCAGCGTCGTATCGGTCAGTTGGGGAAAGGCCGTGTTGACGGCAGCCTCGTTGCGCCGCCAGTCCACATCAGCGGATATCAGCGCGCTTGTATTCGTCGTCATCGCGAAATTGGTGATGGCAAAGCCGATCGCCAATATCGTCAACGCCAGCGACAGCAGCAGCAAAAGCCGGGGCCTGCGCGCGCTGAATGCCACCAGGCCAAAGATCGGGCCTTGTCCCATCGGCTTTAGTTGCGGGCCCCGCCACCCGAGAAATAACGCATTTTCAGGGTGATGGCCTTGTCACCCGCCAATTGGAACATGGCATCTTTCCATTTCGGCGGCCCGAACCGGATCGGCGCGTCGTTCGAGAAGCCTACACCCTCCTTGGGAATGCCGAACAGAGCGCGATCGACCTTGCCGTTGTTGTTCTCATCATGCGTCACCTGCGCGGCATAAGCGCCGGGGGCAAGATTGGCGAAGCTCACGGCAGTCTTGCCCGCCACCGCTGGCACGTTCGTGCGAACCGGGCAGGTTTTCAGGAACTCGGTCTGACGGCAGATATCGACATGCACCACCCCTTTGGCGTTGCGCACACCGGTCACCTCGATCTGCAGCGTGACTGAGCCTGTTGATTCAGGGCGCGCCGCCGCTACCGTCGTCAGGCCGACGCAGCCAACCGTTACACCAGCAATCGCCAGCCATTTCAGGCAATTCACGCGCGAACGTCCCCGAGCGTTGTTTCCTCATTCCACCTGAGGGCCTTGAGGACGCTGTCGATGATGGCGTCGGCGTCAAGGCCGGCCTGGGCGTACTGGATTTCGGGCTTGTCGTGGTCCTG
>NZ_NCGB01000033.1:0-28965 GCF_002278865.1 Sphingomonas sp. 28-62-11
AATCATCTGGAACTGAAGTTCGTGCCAAAACTGCCCGTCATGCTGAACTTGTTTCAGCATCCACCGCGCCCCACCGGCGATATAAGGTGTTGCACGGTGGACCCTGAAACGAGTTCAGGGTGACGGCATTGTTTTGAGGCGCACTTCGGCTCCATGACGTAGTAACTATCTATATAAAACAATAATCTGGGGAGTTTTTCATGCGTCCGCTTCGATTGATCGCCGTCGTTTCCACCCTCGCCATCGGCACGGCGCTGGCCACCGTCGCGACAGGCAAGCCGCAAGTCGCGGCACCGACGGCGGCGGCGGCGAGCAAGCCCCAGATCGGCAGCTATGGCTTCGATGCGGCGGGCATGGGTACCGATGTTGCGCCGGGCGATGATTTCTTCGGTTATGCCAATGGCGGCTGGCTGAACACGACCGCGATCCCCGCCGACAAGCCAAGCTACAGCGCGTTCGATGTGTTGCAGGACGTGTCGCAGCAGCGCACGCTCGGCCTGCTCGAAGAAGCGGCAAAGGACCCGCAATCGAAGATCGGCAAGGCCTATGCCGCCTATCTCGATACCAAGACGATCGAGGCGAAGGGGCTTGCCCCGATCATGCCGTGGCTCGCGCAGATCAAGGCGCTGAAGTCGAAAGCGGGCTATGCGGCGCTCGCGGCGCAGGCCGACAAGAACGGTGTGGGCGTGCCGTTCGGCAGCGGGGTTGGCACCGATTCAAAGCAACCCGATACCTATACCGTCAATGTACGGCAGGGCGGGCTGGGCATGCCCGATCGTGATTATTATCTGAGCAGCGATGCCAAGCTGGTCGAGGCGCGGACCGCCTATCAGGCGCATATCGCCAAGATCATGACGCTGGCGGGCGAACCCAATGCCGAAGCGCGCGCTAAGGCGCTGGTCGATTTCGAAACCGAGATTGCCAAGGCACACTGGACGCGGATCGAAAGCCGCGATGCCGACAAGACCTATAACAAGATGCGCGTTGCCGATCTGCAGACGATGGCGCCGGGCTTCGATTTCGCCGCCTATTTCGCGGGCGTCGGCACACCCGTTGACACCGTCGTGGTCGGCCAGCCGACCGCGATCGCCAAGATGGCGGCGCTGATCGCGGCAACCCCGCTTGAAGTGCTGAAGGATCAACTGATCATCCGCTCGTTCGACAGCTTCGCCGATGTGCTGCCGGAGCGTTTCGACGCCGCCAATTTCGCCTTTTCGGGCACGGTGCTGCGCGGGACGCCCGAGCAGCAGGTGCGCTGGAAGCGCGCGGTGAACTGGACATCGGCTGCGGTGACTGACGAGGTCTCCAAAATCTATGTTGCGCGCTATTTCCCGCCCGAAACCAAGGCGGCAGTCGATCAGCTCGTCAAGAATGTGCTGGCGGCAATGGATGCGCGGATCGAGAAGCTCGAATGGATGTCCGCCGAAACCAAGGTAAAGGCGCACGCCAAGGTCGCCGCCTTCACGCCGCGGATCGGCTATCCGGACAAGTGGCGCGATTATTCGGCGTTGACGATCCGGGCCGGTGATGCATTCGGCAACAAGCTGCGCGCGAACCAGTGGGCGCATAGCTATAACACCGCCAAGCTCGGCAAACCGATTTACCGCTGGGAATGGGGCCTCGCCCCGATGACGGTGAACGCACAGGCGAACCCGACGCTGGTCGCGATAACTTTCCCCGCCGCGATCCTGCAGCCGCCCTTTTTCGATCCCAAGGCCGATCCGGCGGTCAATTATGGCGGCATCGGAGCGGTGATCGGGCATGAAATCAGCCATCATTTTGACGATCAGGGATCGAAATATGACGCGACCGGCAAGCTCACCCAGTGGTGGACCGATGCCGATATCGCTGCGTTCAAGGCCCGCACCGGCCAGCTTGTCGCGCAATATGATGCCTATGAGCCGCTGCCCGGTTTCAAGGTGAAGGGCGGGCTGACGCTGGGCGAGAACACCGCCGATCTCGCCGGGCTCTCCGCCGCCTATGATGCCTATCACGTTTCGCTTGGCGGCAAGGACGCGCCTGTAATCGACGGGACGACTGGCGACCAGCGCTTCTATCTCGGCTGGGCGCAGGTCTGGCGCCGCAAGCACCGCGAGGCTGACTTGCGCAACCGGCTCCTCACCGATCCGCACGCACCCGGCCCGCAGCGCGCCTGGATCGTCCGCAATCTCGATCCCTGGTACGCGGCATTCGCGCCCAAGGACGGCCAGGCGCTGGTGCTGAAACCAGAAAGCCGCGTTCGGATTTGGTGAGTCGAACGGACGGTGCATGCGCTAGTCGCTTGACGCTGTCATAAGGCGCGCCAAAGAGGGGGGATGGCCAGCATTCCGTCACCTTCGGCACCCACCGCGCCAAGTGTGCGCATCCCGGCGCTGATTGCGCTCGGGTGCGGCGTGGCGGCGGCGCTGGTGATCCTCGCGCTGCTGCGCGATCCCATCTTCGCGGCGGGGTTTCTGGCGGCGTCGATCGTGCTGGTGGGCGCAGTGGTGCTGATCCGGTCGGCAATTGCGCCAGCGGTGGCCGTCGAGCCCAATGTCGACTGGTCGGTCGCGCGCGCGCTGGCGGGCGCCAGCCCCGATGCGGTGGCGGTCACCGATCGTGCGGGGCGGCTGATCTGCGCCAATGATCGGTACGAGGCAGTGTTCAGCGGCTACCCCACGCCACCCAATCTGCCGATCGGCGAGGCGGGCGTCGCCGCGCTGGCGGCGGCCGGACGCGCGGCATGGCGCGACGGGCAGGCGCAGGTCGACCGGCTGATGATCGACGCCGGGCCAATCGCTGCGCATATCGAGCAAGCTGGACAAGCCGAAGACATGCTCGTCTGGCGGTTTGCGGGGGCACTGGGTGCCGATCTTGCCACAACGATCGAGGCGATGATCGCCGGGCCGATTGGCAACCGGCTCGCTGCCAGCGGCATCATGGCTGCGCTGATCACCGCCGAAGGGCGCATCCGCAGCGCCAACCGCGTGTTTCGCCTGCGCGCGATGGGGCATGAGGAAGGCGCGATTGCAGGCCGCGATTTCGCCCGGTTCCTGATCACCGACGGGCAGGGCATGGTCCGTTTCGAGCGGGAAGGGCAGGCCGGCACGCCGCTGCGCGTCGTGCAGATTCCGTTTATCGAGGGTGAGGATGCCCCGCTGCTCGTCGCGCTGCTCGATGAGGAGGAAGCCGTCGGCCCCGCGATCGGGGCGGGGGCCTCCGCCCATATCCGCAGCCTCGTCTCGCTGATGCCGTTCGGGATCGCGCTCATCGATCGCGAGGGGCGGTTCCTGCAGATGAACGACGCGTTCGTTCGCGCCGCCGATGTCGATCCCGCCGCACCCCCGCTCTACCCGGGCGACTTGGTGGTGCGTGAGGACAAGGCCGCGGTCGCCGATGCCGTGCGGCGCTTCGCGGGCGGCGCGACCCACAGCACCGACATGGCGGTGCGGTTGCGCGACCGGCCCGACGAACCCGTTGCCCTGTCGATTGCGGGCGCGCGCGGACTCGGCGAGGCGGCGGTTTTGATGAGCCTGAAGGACAATAGCGAGGAAAGCCGCCTGAAGCGCGAAGTGGCGCAGGCGACCAAGATGCAGGCGGTTGGCCAGCTCGCAGGCGGTGTCGCGCATGATTTCAACAACATCCTCACCGCGATCATTGGCCACTGCGACCTGATGTTGATGCGCCATTCGCCGGGTGACAGCGATTATGACGACATTCAGCAGATCCGCGCCAATTCGAACCGCGCGGCGAGCCTGACCCGGCAGTTGCTCGCCTTTTCGCGCCAGCAAACGCTGCGTCCGCAGATCCTGCAGCTACCCGATGTGATTTCCGAAGTCTCCAACCTGCTCAAGCGCCTGCTGGGTGAAACCGTGACGCTCACCGTCACGCATGGCCGCAATCTGGGGCCGGTCCGCGCCGATCCGGGGCAGCTTGAACAGGTGGTAATGAACCTCGCGGTCAATGCGCGCGATGCGATGCTCGGCAAGAACGGGCAGGGCGGTGGCACGCTGACCATCCAGACGCTGACTGTCACCGCCGCCGACGTGCGCGCAATGGACTCCGAGATCCTGCCCGTCGCCGATTACACAGCGCTGAAAATCTCCGACACTGGCACCGGCATTCCACCCGAGATTCTGCCCAAGATCTTCGAGCCCTTCTTTACCACCAAGGAAGTCGGCAAGGGCACCGGGCTCGGGCTTTCGACAGTGTACGGCATCGTCAAGCAATCGGGCGGCTACATCTTTGCCGATTCAAAGCCCGGTAAGGGCACGGTGTTTACCATCTACCTGCCGGTGCATACTGCCAGCGCCCCCGCCAAGCCCGTCGCAGCGACACCTAAGGCGAAACCCGGCGACCTGTGGGGCAGCGGCACGATCCTGCTGGTCGAGGACGAGGATATGGTGCGCGCCGTGGCCGAACGCGCGCTGACGCGGCAGGGCTATACTGTGCTGACGGCCGAACATGGCGAGGCGGCGCTCGATTTGCTGGAGGTGCACCCGCGCCCCGATCTGCTGATCTCTGACGTGATGATGCCAATCATGGATGGCCCGACAATGGTCCGCCGCGCCCGCGAGCGTTACCCCGACCTGCCGATCCTGTTCATGTCGGGCTATGCCGAAGAGCAACTGCGCAAATCGATCGACCTCGATAATGTCGCCTTCCTCGCCAAACCTTTTTCCGTGCAGCAGCTGGCCGAGGCCGCGCGCGATGTGCTTGCGGCGAAATGACGCTTGGCGTTGCGCCCCAACTAGGCTCTAAGCGCGCCCCATGCCTGTTACTGCCATCCTTGTCGTCGAAGACGAACCGCTGATCGCCATGATGATCGAGGATTTCCTCGACATATTGGGCAAGCAGTTGATCGGCCCGGTCGATTGCGTCGCCGACGGGCTTGCCGCGATTGCGCAGGGCGGCATCGATGCGGCGATCCTCGACGTCAATTTGCGGGGCGGCGAGACGAGCGAAGCCATTGCCGACGCGCTGACGGCGGCGGGCGTGCCGTTCGTGTTCGCCAGCGGTGGCAGCGGTAATGGCATCCCGGACCGGTTTCGCGAATGCCCCGTGTTGCCCAAGCCCTTCACGATGGCCGGGGTGGAACAGGCACTCGCCGCGCTGGGGTGACTGGCTAAAGCCTACCGAGACATCTCCCGCTCGCCCTGAGCGAAGTCGAAGCCTGCCCTGAGCGCCTGCCTTGCAGGCAGTCGAAGGGGGCAAGCGCATGGCTTGGGCTTCGACTTCGCTCAGCCTGAACGGAGGTAATTCTAATCAACCTAGAATCACGACGACCTAAGCCGTCCGCTCCGGCACTGCTGCCGCATCCTCTACCAACGTGGCCCGTGGTGCGACTGCTTCCCACGGAAACACGAACCAGTCCTTGGTCACCGCGCGGTCGATCGTCTCGGCGTGGTATTCGACGCGCTGGGCCGAGCGGATATTGTCGATCAGCGTCGCAAAGCGGATGCTGCCTTCCGCAGCGCCCTGATCGGCCAGGATCGTCCGCAACCGGCCGATCGTCCCACCGGTGTCGTTGATGTCATCCACGAACAACAGTCTGTCGCCATTCCGGGTACGCGCGGCAAGCCGGGCAAGGGCGCCATCGGCAAATTCCTCGACCTGGCTCGAATAATCGACTGACAGCATCGGCAGCCCGCAAGCGTGGCTGAGGAAGGTCGCCGGCACCAGCCCGCCGCGCCCGATGCCGATCAGATAGGATGGCACCCAGCCGTCGGCGCCGATCAGTGCAGCCAGCGTCATGACGTGATCGACAAAGCGTTCATGTGGGATTGGCGTGAAGATGGGCATTACTGCGCCTCCGCATAACGATCGAGCTTGGCCAGATGCACCGCCACCGCGTCGTGCGGCAGGAATGAACCGAGAAAACTGTTCCGGGCCAGCATCACGAGATCTGACCGTGACAGGTTCCGCCCCGCTGCCGCCGCGCGGTAGTTATCGGCGATGTACCCGCCAAAATAGGCCGGATCGTCCGAATTGATCGTGGCGCGAAGCCCCGCGTGCAGCATCGCATCGATCGGGTGGGCCGCCATATTGGGCACCACGCACAATTTCAGGTTGGACAGCGGGCAGACCGTTAGCGTCATGCCGCTCCGCGCCAGCCGTGCTGTCAGCACGGGATCCTCCAGGGCACGGTTGCCGTGATCGAGCCGATCGATGTTGAGCACATCAAGCGCCTGCCACACATAATCGGGTGGCCCTTCCTCGCCCGCATGGGCGACGCGTTTCAGCCCCATCACCCCTGCTGCCGCAAAGACACGCGCGAATTTTTCGGGTGGGTGACCGACTTCGGATGAATCGAGGCCGACCCCCGCGATCCGATCGAGCCAGGGATCGGCTGCCTTTAGCGTCGCAAAAGCGGCATCCTCGTCAAGATGACGCAGGAAGCACAGAATCAGCTTGGCCGTCATCCCGTGTTTCGCTTCGGCGGCCGCCATGCCCGCCAGCAACCCGTCGGCGACGACCTGGAACGGAATTCCGCGATCGGTATGCGTCTGCGGATCGAAGAAAATCTCGGCATGCACCACGCCGTCCGCCGCCGCGCGATCGAAATAGGCCAGCGCGAGATCGTGGAAATCCTGCTCGGTGCGCAGCACGTCCGCGCCTGCATAATAGATATCGAGGAAATCCTGCAGCCGCGAAAAATCATAGGCCGCACGGACTTCCTCAACCGTGGTGAAGGGGATCGACACCCGATTGCGCCGGGCAAGGTCAACCATCATCTCAGGCTCCAGACTCCCCTCAATATGCAGATGGAGCTCGGCTTTCGGCAGGTCGGTGATGAAGGTGTTGAGATCGGTCATTGCGCATCATCGCCAATGCGGGCGCAAGGGGCAAGCCGACTGTCGTGTCTTGCGGGGGAGGGCGCGTGCCGGGTTCAAGAAAAGATTTTGTTCGCGCGGAGGCGCATAGGGCGCGGAGGGGTTCCGCAGCGCCATGCGCGTAGTGCTTTCATCATAAACGTTTGCGAACGCAGCGGTGCTGCCGCGATCTGCACCCACTCTTGTCCCTTCTTCTCCGCGCCCTCTGCGCCTCCGCGTGAACAAAATCTTCCCTACTCCTCCCAACCTGATTGCCGGACAAAGAATTGTAGCGAGCGCTACGTTATGCTACAGGCTTGGTACCACTATCGGAGATCAGCTTTGTCCAACTCTGTTTCCAGCACCCACATCGCGCCACTATCCCACCGTCAGATCGCTATCTCGACCCTCCTCGGTATCGCCCTTTGGTTCCTGGCAGCGATCATCCTTCGCGCCGTGGGGCCCATGGGGGCACTCGACGGAACGGCTAGGGCGATCACCTTTGCGCTGATTTTTCCCGGCACGGTGCCGTTCGTCTATCTGCTGCGTTGGGCAGCGCAGTTGGTGGGGGATCAACTGCTGATGGGTATCGCAATCGGCACGATGGCCGCCGCCTTTTGCGATGGTATTGCGCTCAGCTGGCTACCGTCGTTGTATGGTGACGGGGTGGCCCAGTTGGCCGGATCGGGTGCGACCATTTTATGGGGCATTGGTGTGGTGCTGTTGCTGGCGCTAATCATCGGCAGGCGCGGGGCAAAATAATTTTTGTTCCCCTCTTGTTCAATAAGAACATTGCAAGTACACAAGCGCTACGCATTGCCCATCCGGCATGTTCGGTCTAGCGACGGAGGCTTCCAATGGCAGCACAATTGAAGGTCATCGACAGCAAAATGGCGGTATCCACAGACAAGGCAGCAGCCGAGCGCGCAAAGGCGCTCGATGCGGCCCTCGCACAGATCGATCGTGCCTTTGGCAAGGGATCGGCGATGAAGCTCGGCTCGAAGGAGACGATGCAGGTCGAGGCGATTTCGACCGGTTCGCTTGGGCTTGATATCGCGCTTGGCGTTGGCGGTTTGCCGCGCGGCCGGGTGATCGAGATTTACGGTCCCGAAAGCTCTGGCAAGACCACGCTTGCACTGCACGTGATCGCCGAAGCGCAGAAGAATGGCGGCACCGCAGCCTTTGTCGATGCCGAACATGCGCTCGATCCTGTCTATGCCAAGAAGCTGGGCGTCAATATCGACGAACTGATCGTGTCGCAGCCCGATACGGGGGAGCAGGCGCTGGAAATCGTCGACACGCTGGTCCGCTCGAACGCAATCGATGTGCTTGTGGTCGATTCGGTCGCGGCATTGGTACCGCGCGCTGAAATCGAAGGTGAAATGGGCGACAGCCATGTCGGGCTACAGGCGCGCCTGATGTCGCAGAGCTTGCGCAAGCTCACCGGGTCGATAAGCCGTTCGCGCTGCATGGTGATCTTCATCAACCAGCTCCGCATGAAGATCGGCGTGATGTACGGCAATCCCGAGACGACGACGGGCGGCAATGCGCTCAAATTCTACGCCTCGGTCCGCCTCGATATTCGCCGCACCGGCCAGATCAAGGACCGCGAAGATATCGTCGGCAACACCACCCGCGTGAAGGTGGTGAAGAACAAGGTCGCGCCGCCGTTCAAGCAGGTCGAATTCGATATCATGTACGGCCAGGGCATTTCGAAGATCGGCGAAATCCTCGATCTCGGCGTCAAGGCCGGGCTGGTCGAGAAATCGGGCGCCTGGTTCTCCTATGACAGTGTCCGGATCGGTCAGGGCCGTGAAAACGCCAAGACCTATCTCTCCGAACATCCCGACATGGCCGATCGGCTCGAACAGGCCATCCGCACGCGCACCGACAAGGTTGCCGAGGAAATGATGGCCGGCCCGGAGCCGGATGCCGACGACGATATGTGAGCTTCCCAGCGGCGTCTTCGCCCTGCGAAACCGCGCCGCAACAACTGGAAAGGCCCGCCCGCGTCGGCGGGCCTTTCATGTTTAGGCCCGCGTCGGCGGATCTTTCATGTTTGGCGATTTGAGCGGGCGGGAGTGGGACTGCGCTTTTTTTAGCAGGTCGTCACTTTCGTCAATTTTCGCAGGGGTCGTGGGTGCAGGGTTTAACGGGGTCGACATCTCGGTTCGTTGGGCTAGCCTGACCCGAACGCAGGAGCGCATCCCATGACCATTATCGTCCATCACCTCGAAAACTCGCGCTCGCAGCGCATCCTCTGGCTGCTTGAAGAGCTTGGGCTGCCCTATGAAATCAAGCGCTACGAGCGGAACAAGAAGACGTTTCTCGCGCCGCCCGAGCTTAAAATGGTCCATCCGCTCGGCAAATCGCCGGTGATCGAGGATGACGGGGTGGTTGTCGCGGAAACCGGGGCAATCGTCGAATATCTGATCGAAAAGGCCGATGGCAGGATGGGGCCTGGGCATCACCGCGATTCGGTGCTGCGCTACCGCCAGTTCATCCATTATGCCGAAGGATCGATGATGCCGCCATTGTTCGCGATGCTTGTCGTCGGGCGGATTCCGCTGTTCGGCAAGGCAGCACTCAAGCGGCTGACGCCGATGTTCGATGTCCACCTCGATTACCTCGAAGCCGAACTCGCCTCGCGCTCGTGGTTCGCCGGCGATGAGATCAGTGCCGCCGATGTGATGATGAGCTTCCCGCTCGAAGCCGCCCGCGCCCGCGCCGGACTTGGCGCGTCGCGCCCGGCAACGATCGCCTGGCTCACCAAGATCCACGCCCGCCCCGCCTACCAAACCGCCCTCGCCAAGGGCGGGCCATACGCCTATGCCTGATGAGGCAAGCCCGCTACCGGTCGTCACTTGGAAATAAAACTGTCCCGCTCGGGCGTGACGGGCGGTAGGATCGGCCGCACATCGGGTTCGGCCTCGGCCGGATTGTCGAGCTGCCCCTCCCACCGTGCCACGACCACGCTCGCCACGGCGTTACCGACTACGTTGGTTGCGGTCCGACCCATGTCGAGGAACTGGTCGACCGCGAGGATAAGCAGAATGCCCGCCTCCGGGATGTTAAACTGCGCCAGCGTACCGGTGATGACGACAAGGCTGGCGCGCGGCACCCCGGCAATCCCCTTGCTGGTGATCATCAGGATCAGCAGCATCTGGATCATCGTACTCCAGCTGAGATCGATGCCATAAGCCTGGGCGATGAAGATCGATGCGAACGTCATATACATCATCGATCCGTCGAGATTGAACGAATAGCCCAGCGGCAGCACGAAGCTGGCGATCTTAGGCGGCACGCCGAACCGGTCGAGCGCATCGAGCGTGCGCGGATAGGCGGCCTCGGACGATGCGGTCGAAAAGCCGAGCAGGATCGGATCGCGCAGATAGCGGATCAGCGTGCCGGTGCGCGAACCGATCACCAGGAAACAGGCACCGAGCAGGAAGAGCCACAGCACGAAGAGCCCCAGGTAAAAGCTACCCATGAAGATCGCGAGATCGCCGACGATTTTGACGCCATTAGTCGCCAGCGCCTTGGCGATCGCGCAGAACACCGCGATCGGTGCGAACAACATCACATAACCGGTGACGGTCAGCATCACCGCGACCAGCGCCTCAAGCCCGCGCACCAGCGGCGCACCAGCTTCCCCCACGGCGGCCAAGCCGACGCCGAAAAACAGCGAGAAAACGACGAGTTGCAGGATGTCGTTGGTCGCCATCGCATCCAGCGCGCTGGTGGGAACGATATGGATCAGGAACTTGGCAAGATCGAACGCCGATCGATCGACGCCGCTCGAGGCATCGACTGCAGGCAGCGCAAGGTTCACGCCGACCCCGGGCTGGAGCAGATTGACCATCAACAGGCCCAGCGTCAGTGAAACCAGGCTGGCGCTGACGAACCACAGAAATGCCTTCAGCCCGATCCGCCCGATCGCGCTGCCGGTGCCCATATGCGCAATCCCGACGACCAGGGTGGAAACGACAAGCGGCGCGATGATCATCTTGATCAGGTGCAGGAACATTTGCGTCGGAATGTCGAGATAATAGGCCGCGTCCTTCAGCCGCGCGACGCCCTCCGGCGTGCCGCTCCAGCTGGCATTGAGCGCCCAGCCGAGCAATCCGCCCAGCACCAGCGCGCCCATGATGTACCACGTCAGTCGCTTGCCCACGCATAATCCCCTGCAGTCAATGCCACGATAGCGAAGGGGATTGTGTCGTCCGGGTCAAGCACTTCGCTTGAAGTGCGCACCGATCCAGACCGCCGCCTGGTGCCCAGCGCGGGGGGGATTGCCGCGGCAGGGGTGCGCGCCGTATCGCTAAGCTTGCCCTTCGGAGACTGCCATGCTCATGTCGCGCCGCCAGTTGATCGCCGCCACTGCCGCGCTGCCGCTCTTGGGCGTGCCAGCATTGTTGCGCGCTGCCGAGCCCGATCTGTCGGCGCTCAGCGACCTCACCACCGGCACCGCGCCGATCAGCACCGCCGAACGACAGGCCCGTATCGCTCGTGCGCAGGCGCTCATGCGGGCGGCGGGCATGGGCGCGGTGCTGGTCGAACCGGGCGCGAGTCTCACCTATTTTACCGGCGTGCGTTGGGGCCGCAGCGAGCGGCTGACCGCGGCGATCATCCCGGTCGAGGGCGATCCTTGCATCGTTACGCCATTCTTCGAGGAACCCTCGATCCGCCAATCGCTCGCCATCCCGGCCGAGGTTCGGGTGTGGCAGGAAGATCAGAACCCGCTGGAGCGAGTCGCCGGCTTCCTGCGCGACCGCCAGCTGGCGGGCCAGCCCGTCGGGATCGAGGAGACCGCGCGGTTCTTCGCCTTTGATGGCCTCGCCCGTGCGCTGCCATCGGCCAGGCTCGTATCGGCCAATCCGGTCGTGCGCGGCTGCCGGATGATCAAAAGCGCGGCCGAAATCGCGCTGCTGCAGGCTGCTGCCGATGTCACCATGGCCGCCTATCGGTGGACGCACCCCCGAATCGAAGCGGGGATGACCCCGGCCCAGATCGGCGCGCTGATGACGTCGGCGACCCGCAAGCTGGGCGGCAATCCCGAATTCGCGCTTGTGCTGATCGGCGAGGCGGCCGCCTATCCGCACGGCAGCAGCGCGCCGCAACGGGTGGCCGACGGCCAGATCGTGCTGATGGATTGCGGCTGTACGGTGCAGGGTTATCAGTCGGACATCTCGCGCACCTTCGTCCATGGCACCGCCACCGCAGAGCAGCATAAGGTATGGAGGGATGTCGCGCGCGGCCAGCAGATCGCAAACGCAGCGGCCCAGATCGGTACCCCTGCAGGCGCCGTCGATGACGCGGTTCGACGGTTCTACGAGGGCGCAGGCTATGGCCCCGGCTATAAACTGCCCGGCCTGTCGCACCGGACTGGCCACGGCATCGGCATGGACGGGCACGAACCTGTCAATCTGGTCCACGGCGAAGCGACCCCGCTCGCGGCCGGCATGTGTTTTTCGAACGAACCCGGCCTGTACCTACCCGGCAAGTTCGGCGTCCGGCTCGAGGATTGTTTTCACATGACGCCCGCCGGACCAAAATGGTTCAGCGTGCCGCCGACCAGCCTCGAGCAGCCGATTGGGTGACGACAATGCGTTGGCTTGCCTATTTCATGTCGTTTGCTGCCTATGTCGCCGCCACGATAGCGATTTCCCACGCCGGAAACTTTGGTGCGGAGCTTACATGGGCAGTCGCCGCAATGCTGATGTTTATCGTTACGCTTATACACGAACTCGGCCATGCCGTGGCAGTCAGCAAGCTGGGTGGCTCCCTCCACAAGATCGTGGTCTTTCCGTTTCAGTTTGACGTCAGGCGACGGCGATTCGGTATGGTGACGGGTCGGCACAGTGGCGATATCGGCGGCTTTGTCGCTTACTCGCTCGACCGCATTGAGACATCCAAGCGGCATATCATCATTGCCGGGGCGGGGCCGGCGGCCAATATCGCAACTGCCGCCTTGGTAATGCTTTGCTGGGCTCTCGTTACACAGGTCCCGGCGCGCACCGTCGACTTTACCTTTCCACCATCCGGGTCGCTCGACGGCAATGAGCTTTCCGGATCGAGCATTGTCCCTTTGCAGCCTGAAGGGCACATCGCCGAGTCCTGGACGACTGCGTTCGTGATTCTCTCGATATCTGCCGGCCTTTGCAACTTGCTGCCATTTGCGGGCAGCGACGGGTCTCAAATTGCCCGAAGACTGCGCGGATCGAACAGGGCGGCCAAATGAACTGAAGCGGGCGGAGTGCCGTGTCCGCTCGCAAACGCTGAAACGACACGGATGAGGGTCGCGGGATAAAACTCGCCGCTACCTTGGCGGTATTGGGGTCTGCTCTATCGTGGACGCTTTCCAGCAATTCGAGTGCAGCTTCGTCGACACTCGATATGGGCGCCCAACCGTTTCACTTGAGCAAGACGCGTCAGCGCCCTAGATCAGCATCATGACACCAACGAACGACATCCGCCGCAGCTTTCTCGACTTCTTCGCCGGTGAAGGGCATGCGCGCGTGCCTTCCGCGCCGCTGGTACCGCATAACGACCCCACGCTGATGTTCGTGAATGCGGGCATGGTCCCGTTCAAGAACGTCTTCACGGGTCTGGAAACGCGACCCTATATCACCGCGACATCGAGCCAGAAATGCGTCCGCGCAGGCGGCAAGCATAATGATCTCGACAATGTCGGCTATACAGCGCGGCACCATACCTTCTTCGAAATGCTCGGCAATTTCTCGTTTGGAGATTATTTCAAGGAACGCGCGATCAGCCTGGCGTGGAACCTGATCACGCGCGAATGGGGCATTGATCCCAACCGGCTGACGGTCACCGTCTATCACACCGATGAAGAGGCGTTTGACCTGTGGCGCAAGATCGCGGGCCTGCCCGAAAGCCGCATTATCCGCATCGCCACCAACGATAACTTCTGGTCGATGGGCGATACCGGGCCTTGCGGGCCGTGCTCCGAGATTTTCTACGATCACGGTGATCACATTCCCGGGGGGCCGCCAGGCAGCCCCGATGAGGATGGCGACCGCTTTGTCGAGATCTGGAACCTCGTGTTCATGCAGTTCGAGCAATCGGCGGACGGCACGCGCACGCCCTTGCCGCGCCCCTCGATCGATACCGGCATGGGGCTGGAGCGGATCGCCGCCGTCATGCAGGGCGTGCCCGATAACTACGATACCGATACGTTCAAGGCGTTGATCGCCGCATCGAGCGCGCTCACCCACACCCCCTCGACCGGCGATACCCAGGCGAGTCACCGCATTATCGCTGATCATCTGCGCACCAGCGGCTTTCTGGTCGCAGATGGCGTGTTGCCGGCCAATGAAGGCCGCGGTTATGTGTTGCGCCGGATTATGCGGCGCGCGATGCGGCATGCACATCTGCTAGGGGCGAAGGACCCGTTGATGCACCGGCTGGTGCCTGCGTTGGTGACCGAAATGGGCGCGGCCTATCCTGAATTGCTGCGGGCTCAACCGCTGATCGAGGCGACGTTGGCGCAGGAGGAAACGCAGTTTCGCCGCACGCTGACCAATGGGCTTAAACTGCTCGACGAAGCGACAGCGGGAATGTCGGCTGGGGCGACACTGCCCGGTGAAACCGCGTTCAAGCTCTATGACACCTATGGCTTTCCGTACGATCTGACCGAGGATGCACTGCGGGCGCAGGGTTTCGGCGTCGACCGCGCTGGGTTCGATACCGCGATGGCCGAGCAGAAGCGTGCCGCGCGCGCGGCCTGGAAGGGATCGGGCGAGCGCGCCTCCGACGATGTCTGGTTCGATATTGCCGAGGAAGCGGGCAGCACCGAGTTCACTGGCTATACCAGCGATGTCGGCGAGGGGAGCGTGATCGCACTGCTGAAGGACGGCGTTCGCGTCGACCGTGCGGGCCCCGGCGAGGTAACGATCCTGACCAACCAGACGCCGTTTTATGCCGAAAGCGGCGGACAGATGGGCGACGCGGGGACCATAACCGGCGATAACGGCCTGCGCGCGGTGGTACGCGATACCGTCAAGGCGGTCGGACGTTTGCATGCGCACAATGCCGTGATCGAGGCGGGCGAGATCGCGCAGGGCGACAGCATTCATCTGGCGATTGACACCGATCGGCGGGCGCAGATCCGCGCGAACCATAGCGCTACCCACTTGCTGCACGCGGCGCTCCGCGCGCGGCTTGGCGGGCATGTGAGCCAGAAGGGCAGCCTTGTTGCGCCGGATCGGCTGCGGTTCGATTTTTCGCACCCGACCGCGCTGAGCGCTGCCGAGATTGCTGATATCGAAGCCGACGTGAACCGCCAAATCCGCGGCAATGCGACGGTCACGACGCGGCTGATGACACCCGACGATGCGATTGCCGCAGGCGCGATGGCGTTGTTCGGCGAAAAATATGGTGATGAGGTCCGCGTTCTCTCGATGGGGGCGCTTGCCGATGCGGCCTATTCGGTTGAGCTGTGCGGGGGGACGCATGTGAACGCGCTCGGCGATATCGCGCTGGTGAAGATCGTGGCCGAAGGTGCCGTTTCGAGCGGTATTCGCCGCATCGAGGCGCTGACGGGCGAGGCCGCACGGCTTTGGCTCGCCGATCGGGATGAGAAACTGCGCGAGGCGGCAGGCGTGCTGAAGGCATCACCCGATGAAGTGCCCGCGCGTGTGGCGGCACTGGTCGAGGATCGCCGACGGTTGGAACGCGAACTGGCGGAGGCCAAGAAGGCACTCGCGCTTGGTGGGGGCGGTGGTGCGGCTCCGGCGGGACCCGAACAGGTCGGTGGCGTGAGCTTTATCGGTCAGGTGATCGACGGGCTCGATCCCAAGGGCCTGCGCGGCGCGGTGGATGATGTGAAGGCGCGGATCGGATCGGGCATTGCGATGATCGTCGCGGTGAATGATGGTCGTGCCTCGGTCGCAGTCGGGATCAGCGACGATTTGGTCGCGAGCCATAACGCCGTCGATCTGCTGCGCGTAGCCGTCGCGGCGCTGGGCGGGCAGGGCGGTGGCGGCCGGCCCGATATGGCGCAAGGTGGCGGACCGGATGGTGACAAGGCGGCCGAGGCGGTAACGGCGGTGCGCGCAGCGCTAGAGGCGATGACGGCGACGGCCTGATCGCGTTCACTTCCCTATTTTAGCGGAGCAAATGATGGAAAAGCCAATCGAGACGTTCCGCGCAAGCACCGGCCGCTGGCTGATCGGTAGCCTGGCGGGGCTTGGTACCTTGCTGCTGTGCCTAGTTGGGGTCGGGCTGGTCATCATCGCGCTGCGCTGGCTTCAGAACATCGCCACCAGCTACGAGCTGACCGATCAGCGGCTGATTATCCGCACCGGCATTTTCAACAAGAAGACCGATGAGATCGAGCTGTACCGGGTGAAGGACGTGACGGTCGCGTATTCGCTGATCAACCAATGGGCCGATATCGGCGCGATCAGCATCACCTCAAGCGATCCGACGACTCAGGGCGGCACATTGGTGCTTCGCGACATCCCGCGAGCGCGCGCGATCCGCGAGGAATTGCGCACACTGGTCGATCAGGCGCGCCAGACCCGCCGGGTGCGCGAGTTGGATGTCGACCACGGTATTTGATTGGTAACGCCGCCGCTGGTGTTAGCGCGAAAAGATCGAATTGCTGCCGGATTCGACCATCCAGTGGAAGAACCGCACCACGCCGGTGATCAGCGCCGTGCTGTAATTACCGCCGGTGATCGCATAATCGGTGGCGACCAGGATCAGCGTCAACGCAACTAGGGCCTTTATCATCATGGCCCGAGAAATGCGCGCCGCCCGTTAAGCGGTGGTCACCAACTTTGGTGAATGGTGCGCTGGCGATCTTTGCCGATCAGGGTGGGTCGATCAGCCGGGGGGCGTGCGATCGCGCAGGCGCCGGAAACGCGGCGTGCGATCAATCCCGGCAACGCGCTTGATCTCTTTGCGCAGCTCGTCACGCTTTTCGTGGATTGAGGCGATCACCGGGCCAACTGCGATCCCCATGTCGGTCAGCACGGCTTCTGACAATTGTAGCGAGCTTTCGAGCGTTTCGGGCACTGCGTCGGTTACGCCGACCCGGTAGAGTTCAGCTGCATGATCGACATCGCGGGCGCGGGCGACGATCGTCAGGTTAGGCACCCAGGCACGGACCCGTTCAGTCAGCTTCACCGTCAGCACGGGATCATCCATCGTCAGGATCAGCGCATTGGCACGGCCAAGGTTGAGCCGGTCGACGAGTTCGGAGCGGGCAACATCGCCGAAGATGATCGGATAGCCTTCCCGCCGCGCCGCCATCACCGTATCGATATCAGCCTCGACCGCGACATAGGCCTGGCCGTGGACGGTGAGCATATCGGCCACCATGCGCCCGACCCGGCCGAATCCGATGATCACTGCACCCGGCCCTTCAGGCGGGATCGCGACGTCAAGCGTGCCGCCGCCACGCCGTTCGATGCGCTGCGCGGTCTGCCGACCGATCCAGGCGAGCAGCGGTGTTAGCGTCAGGCCCAGCGCCGTGACCGTTTGCCAGTAACTTGCCGTCGCGGGCAGAATGAGTTGCGCCTGAGCGGCGGCACCCAGCACGATCAGCGTGGTTTCAGACGGACTGCCCATCAACAGCCCCGTTTCGGCGGCGATGGCATTGCGCTGCCCGTTGAGCTTCAGGAGCCCAGCGGTGACGACAGCTTTGACCGCCACGACACCGATAAGTCCGGCAAGCAGCGCCCACCAGTTCTGGAACACCATCTGTAGATCAAGGCTCATGCCCACGGTGATCAGGAAGACGCCGAGTGCCAGTCCGCGGAACGGCGCCGTCATCACTTCCACTTCGCTGCGATAATCAGTTTCGGCGATCAGCAGCCCGGCCAGCAAGGCGCCGACGATCGGAGAGAGGCCCGCCGCTGTCGTCGCCAGGCTGGCGACAATCACTACGAGCAAAGATGCAGCGAGGAACAGTTCTGGGCTCTTTGTACGAGCAGCCTGCGCGAACAGGCGCGGCAGCAAAACGCGCCCGCCAGCGAAGATCGCCGCAATGGTCAGGATACCGCCAATGATCAGGCCGATCACCGATGCAGCGCCGCCCGCCGATCCGGGGCCGAGTGCCGCGATAATGAACAACAACGGTACCAGCGCCAGATCTTCAAACAACAGCATCGCAAATGCGGCGCGACCGATCACGCTGGCCGCCCCGGCGATTGGCAGCACCAACGCGGTGGACGATAGCGCCAGCGCCAGCCCCAGCGTAATCGCTTGCGGCCAAGGCTGGCCGAACAACTTGATCGCCACGCCGATCAAGAGCCCCGTCAGGATCATTTCTGCGGCGCCGACACCGAACACATCGGTTCGCATCGACCATAATCGCTTGAACGACAGCTCAAGACCGATTGAAAACAGCAGCAGGATGATGCCGAATTCGGCGAAAGGCTCGATTGAGGCTCGGTCAGTGATCGTGAAATGGTAAAGCCACGGATGATCGCCCACCAGCCGCCCGAGCCCGCTGGGCCCCGCCAGCACGCCGACCAGAATAAAGCCGATGATTGGGCTGATTCTGGCGCGGGTGAACGCCGGAATCACAAGCCCAGCCGCCCCCAAAATGACGAGCGCGTCCGAAAAACCGGTATTTTCTAGGCCAATGGGCATCCAACCACTTAGCCCGATGGCGATGGGATTGTCAGCCCTGAACGCCCATCGCGGTTTCCAGGTTCAGGCGGACCTGTTCAAAGAACTGCTCGGTTGTCATCCATGGCTGGCTGGGGCCGATCAGCAGCGCCAGATCCTTGGTCATATGGCCGTTCTCGACCGTTTCGATACAGACGCGCTCAAGCGTTTCGGCAAAGGCGGTTACCTCTGGCGTGCCATCGAACTTGCCGCGATATTTCAGGCCACCAGTCCAGGCGAAGATCGATGCGATCGGATTGGTCGAGGTTGCCTTGCCCTGCTCATGCTGGCGGAAATGGCGGGTGACGGTGCCGTGTGCTGCTTCGGCCTCGACGGTCTTGCCATCCGGGGTGAGCAACACGGAGGTCATCAGGCCGAGCGAGCCGAAGCCCTGTGCGACCTGATCCGACTGCACGTCGCCATCATAATTCTTGCACGCCCAGACGAATTCGCCGTGCCATTTGAGCGCGGAGGCGACCATGTCGTCGATCAGGCGGTGTTCGTAAACAATGCCTGCTTCCTTGAACTTATCCTTGAATTCGCTTTCGAAAACTTCAGCAAACAAATCCTTGAAGCGGCCATCATACGCCTTCAGGATCGTGTTCTTCGTCGACAGATAGACCGGCCATTTCAGGTTAAGGCCATAATGCATCGACGCGCGGGCAAAATCGCGGATCGAATCATCGAGATTATACATCGCAAGCGCGACGCCGGGCGACGGGAACTGGAACACCTCGCGGTCGATCACGGTGCCGTCATCGCCTTCGAACACCATGCGCAGCTTGCCGGGGCCGGGGACGAGGAAGTCGGTCGCACGATACTGATCGCCGAAAGCGTGGCGACCGACGACAATCGGGTGCGTCCAGCTCGGGATTAGGCGCGGGACGTTCTTGATGACGATGGGTTCGCGAAAAATGGTGCCGCCCAGGATGTTGCGGATCGTGCCGTTGGGCGATTTCCACATTTTCTTGAGGTCGAATTCCTTCACCCGATCTTCATCGGGGGTGATCGTCGCGCATTTCACGCCGACGCCGTATTTCTGGATGGCGCGGGCCGATTCGACCGTGATTCGATCGTCAGTCTCATCACGCTTTTGAATGCCGAGGTCGTAATATTCGAGATCGATGTCGAGATAGGGAAGAATGAGGCGCTCGCGGATCCACTGCCAGATGATCCGGGTCATCTCGTCGCCGTCGATTTCAACGACGGGCGTCTTCACCTTGATTTTCGCCATCGATGTCTTGCCTGTTCTCGGGGAGGGAATATCAGCGCCGTCTAGGATGAAGGCTGGCCGTGATCAACCTCTCGTGCGGCGCTTTCGCGCCTTTGGGGCTGATTCGGCTGCCCGCATTGAATTGCTGCAATGCGCAATGTAGTACGGTCACATGGCATCACCCGAAAAATCGCCACCCGAAGCGCCGATCGTCACCTGGCGCATCCCCGATGTTCATCCCGAAGGGCGCAAATATGTGCTGATCGCGGCGGCAGTTGCGCTGCTGTCGCTGGTGATCTGGGATTTCGTCACCTGGCCGCTGATCGGGCTGACGATTTGGGTCGCCTTGTTCTTTCGCGATCCCGTGCGGGTGACGCCGCAGGGCGATGATTTGATTGTGGCACCGGCCGATGGCCTGATCACGATGATTCAACGGGTTCCGGTGCCCGTCGAGCTCGCCGGGGAAAACGCCCTTGGCTCCGAGCCGCTGGTGCGCGTTTCGATATTCATGAGTGTGTTTGATGTGCACATCAATCGTACCCCGATCGCCGGGACCATACGCCAGGTCATTTATATTTCAGGCAAATTCTTGAATGCTGATCTTGACAAGGCGAGCGAAGAGAATGAGCGCCAGCACATCGTTGTTGAAGGGCGCGACGGTCGGCTGATCGGGTTCACCCAGATTGCCGGGCTAATCGCGCGGCGGATCGTCGGTTTCGTGAAGGCGGGCGACATGGTCGCCTCCGGGCAGCGGATCGGCTTGATCCGGTTTGGCAGTCGGGTGGACGTTTATTTGCCCGATGACGTTGCCTGCCAGGTGATTGTCGGCCAGCGCAGCGTTGCCGGGGAAACAATCCTTGGCCGTGTCGGCGGCAAGACGCCGACCGGGATCGCGCAGTGACGGCATGACGGGCACGCCGCGTCGACCGGTACGTGGCCTTCCTCTGCGCGCGGTGGCTCCCAATGCAGTAACCGCACTGGCGCTGTGTTCGGGGTTGACCGGTATCCGGTTTGCGATTTCGGCCGATTGGCAATTGGCCGTCACGATGATCATGATCGCCGGCGTGCTTGACGGCCTCGATGGCCGAATCGCGCGGATGGTGCGCGGGGAAAGTCGGTTCGGTGCAGAGCTCGATTCGCTGTCCGATGCGATTTCGTTCGGCGTCTCGCCCGGCCTGATATTGTACCTTTGGGCGCTCCATGATCTCCCGCAACTTGGCTGGCTGAGCGCCCTCGTTTACGCAGTTTTCTGTGCGCTTCGCCTCGCGCGCTTCAACGCCGCGATCGACACGACGGATCAGCCGCATAAATCAGCCGGATTTCTAACCGGAATCCCGGCGCCGGCCGGGGCAGGTCTGGCGATGCTACCCTTATATCTCTGGTTCTGGACCGGCGAGGGTGTTTTTCGATCGGCCTGGATCGTCGCGCCGTGGGTCGCGTTTGTTGCCGTACTGATGGTATCCAGCATCGCCACATTTAGCTGGTCATCGCTTCGTCTGCGCAGTTCGGTGCGTTTCGAGGCAATCGCCGTGGTTGTGCTGGTCGGTGCGGCACTCGTATCGGCCCCTTGGCCGACCTTGACGGCGGTTTGCGCTGTCTATCTCGTCTCGATGCCCTTCAGTATTCGAAGCTATGGGCGCATCAAGCGGCAGCGCGCTGCGCCATTGTCGCGGGACGAGCATTTGCCATAACCGGCCGCATCCGACGTGGATCGGGACGATACACAGCTTGAGTCGACCCTGCACCGTGCGACGTGTCGGTCGTCAAAATCGCAACGATCCGGGGCATCGCCGGAACCAGCGTAGCGGCCATCACAGCAATCACCGCGACCATGGCCGCCACAAACAAGACAAGGCTGATCAACGATATCATCATCAAACCACTCCGCAGGTTTCAAAAACCCTGATCGCCTAACGTGCAGCCAAGGATTTCCGTTCCGTGTACGCTCTAATATCCCTATATGTTCCACTAATGTTCATATTGTCAAGGGTGATTCCTGGCCTTGATCTGATCGCCGGTCTGGGCTAAGCGCCGCGCCTCAACCCCGCATGGGAAGCGTACATCACCGGTGTCTGCCCGGGCCTTGGCCTGTTCGGATATTTGCTTCCCAGAGGACAAACCGGAAAGGAAATACCTATGGCGGCACCAGTCGTCACCATGCAGCAATTGCTCGAAACAGGCGCGCATTTCGGCCACCAGACTCACCGCTGGAACCCGAAGATGAAGCCCTACATCTTTGGCGACCGCAACGGCGTCCATATCCTCGATCTCTCGCAGACCGTTCCGTTGTTTGCACGTGCGCTCGAATTCGTCGCCGCGTCGACCGCATCGGGCGGCAAGGTTCTGTTCGTCGGCACCAAGCGCCAGGCGCAGGAGCCTGTGGCAGACGCAGCCCGCCGGTCGGGCCAGCATTTCGTGAACCATCGCTGGCTGGGCGGCATGCTCACCAACTGGAAGACGATTTCGGGTTCGATCAAGCGCCTGAAGACGCTCGAGGAGCAGCTGTCGGGTGACACCACCGGTCTCACCAAGAAGGAAGTGCTTCAGCTGACCCGTGAAAAGGACAAGCTGGAACTGTCGCTGGGCGGCATCCGCGACATGGGCGGCATTCCTGACGTGATGTTCGTGATTGACGCGAACAAGGAAGAGCTGGCGATCAAGGAAGCCAACACACTGGGCATCCCCGTCGTCGCGATTCTCGATTCGAACGTCTCGCCCGATGGCATCGCTTTCCCGGTACCCGCCAACGATGACGCGAGTCGGGCGATCCGCCTGTACTGCGAAGCGATTGCGATCGCCGCGACCCGCGGTGGCCAGCAGCAGCAGGCGCAGAGCGGCCGTGATTTGGGTGCGATGGACGAGCCACCGGCTGAGGAAGCACTGGCTGTTCCGGCAATCGAAGAGGCAGCAGCTGAGCCCGTCGTTGAGATGGCTGCCGCTGATTTCGAGCCCGAGCATGCCGCCGCCACGACCGAACCCGAGGCAGCTGCCGAAGGCGAGCGTCAGCTCGACGCCTGAGCCCGGACACCGGAGCCCCGGCACCTGAGCGTAGCGTCGCTGAACTGAAATATGGACGGGGTAGGGCGCAAGCCTTCCCCCGTCCCTACCCATATTTATCGAAGATAAGGATGAAAGACATGGCCGAGATCACAGCCGCTGCCGTCAAGGATCTGCGCGAAAAGAGCGGCGCGGGCATGATGGACTGCAAAAAGGCGCTGACCGAAGCCAATGGCGACATGGAAGCAGCGATGGATTGGCTGCGCACCAAGGGCCTGGCATCGGCTGCCAAGAAATCGAGCCGCACTGCTGCGGAAGGCCTGATCGGCGTCGAAGTGTCGGGCACCAAGGGTGCTGCGGTCGAAGTCAATTCCGAGACCGATTTCGTCGCGAAGAACGAGCAGTTTCAGACGTTCGTCCGCGACGTGACCTCGGTCGCGCTTGCGCTGGGCGATGATCTTGATGTGATCAAGGCAGCGCATCTTGGCGGCAAGACCGTTGAGGAAGTGCTGACGAACAACATCGCGACGATTGGCGAGAACCAGAATCTGCGTCGCGCCAAGCGTCTCGAAGTGACGAGCGGCGCCGTGGTGCCCTACGTCCACAACGCGGCTGCGCCGGGTCTGGGCAAGATCGGCGTGCTTGTCGCGCTGGAAAGCACAGCTGGTGAAGACGTGCTCGTGCCGCTGGGCAAGCAGATCGCGATGCACATCGCCGCTGCCTTCCCGCTGGCGCTGCACGAAGATGGCCTCGACCCCGATGTCGTCGAGCGTGAGCGCGCGATTGCGACCGAAAAGGCAGCCGAAAGCGGCAAGCCTGCCGATATCGTCGCCAAGATGGTCGACGGGGCGATTGCCAAGTACCGCAAGGAAAACGCGCTCGTCAGCCAGCTGCTGGTGATGGACGGCAAGACCAAGATCTCCGACGTCGTCGCCAACGCTGCCAAGGCAGCGGGCGCGCCGATCGAGCTCAAGGACTATGTCCGCTTCCAGCTCGGCGAAGGCATTGAGCGCGAGGTCAGCGATTTCGCTGCTGAAGTTGCCGCCGCTGCCGGCGTCAACTGATTGTTCCAAGGGGCGTGGCGAGATGATCGCCGCGCCCCTTTGTTATCTGCCCTTTGCGACCGCCCAGCGCCTGCCTTCACGCGCGGCCTGATCCGCAAATGGACACCCCCTTTGCGGGATGAGTGCTTGGCACAGTGGGAGGGGCCTACTAAGGTCGCGCCGCTTCCCCGCCCAAGCGCAAGTTGGACCCATGACCAAACCCCCATTCAAGCGCATCTTGCTTAAACTGTCCGGAGAGGCAGCGATGGGCGATCAGAATTTCGGTATCGATCCCGCAACTGTTGCGCGTGTCGCCGGTGAAGTGAAGCAGGCCAAGGACGCCGGGTTCGAACTTTGCCTCGTCATAGGCGGCGGCAACATCTTCCGCGGGATGGCAGGCGCTGCCAAGGGCATGGACCGTGCGACGGCCGATTACATGGGCATGCTTGCCACGGTGATGAACGCGTTGGCGATGCAGGACGCGCTCGAGAATCTGGGCGTGGAGACGCGGGTGCAGTCGGCGATCCCGATGGCGAGCGTCTGCGAACCCTATATTCGCCGCCGTGCCGAGCGGCATCTGGAAAAGAACCGCGTCGTCATCTTCGCGGCGGGCACTGGCAGCCCCTATTTCACCACAGATTCAGGCGCTGCCTTGCGCGCCGCCGAAATGCGCTGCGATGCGCTGTTCAAGGGCACCAGCGTCGACGGCGTGTATAATGCCGATCCGAAGATCGATCCCAAAGCCGTTCGCTATGAACAGCTTACCTTTTCCCGCGTCCTGTCGGATGATTTGAAGGTGATGGATGCCAGCGCGGTGGCGCTTTGCCGCGACAATGATATTCCGATCGTCGTGTTCAACATCCGCGAAACCGGCAATCTTGCCCGGGTACTGGCGGGTGAGGGCACGTCGACGATCGTCAATAACCAGACCGAGTATACGGAGAACTGACATGGCCGCTTATGACAAGGCCGATCTTGAGCGCCGGATGGCCGGTAGCGTTGAAGCGCTGAAGGGCGATTTGACCGGCCTGCGCACGGGGCGCGCGAGCACCTCGCTGCTCGATCCGGTGACGGTGGAAGTGTACGGATCGCATATGCCGCTGAACCAGGTGGCGACCGTGTCTGTGCCTGAATCGCGGCTGTTGTCGGTGCAGGTTTGGGACAAGGGCAATGTCGGCCCGTGCGACAAGGCGATCCGCTCTGCCGGACTCGGCCTGAATCCGATCGTCGATGGCACGACGCTTCGCATCCCGATTCCCGATCTGACCGAGGAACGCCGCAAGGAACTGGCCAAGCTGGCCGGGCAATATGCCGAAAAGGCGCGGATCGCGGCGCGCAACGTGCGGCGTGACGGGATGGAGAGCCTGAAGGCCGACGAAAAGAAGAACCTGATCAGCGAAGACGAGCGCAAGCGCCACGAGACCGAGGTCCAGAAGCTGACCGACGCAACCATTGCCGATATCGATGCCGCCGCCAGCGCCAAGGAAAAGGAAATCCTCGGCAAGTGATGCCGCTGCCCGCCAAGGCACCGGAAACGGAAGGCGGGGCAGGTGCTTTGCCGCGCCATGTCGCGATCATCATGGATGGCAATGGCCGCTGGGCGAAACAGCGCTTTCTGCCGCGCATCGCCGGGCATCGCGCCGGTGTGGAGGCAGTGCGCCGGGTAACGCGCGCGGCGCGCACGCTGGGGATCGAAGCGCTGACGCTCTACGCTTTCTCGTCGGAGAACTGGCGCCGCCCTGATGAGGAAATCGGCGACCTGATGGGGTTGTTGCGGATCTTCATCCGCAGTGATCTCGACGAAATGGTGCGCGAGAATGTCCGGCTGCGCGTAATCGGCAATTATCACCGCTTTTCGGCCGATATTGTCGCGATGGTCGATGATGCGCTGGCGCGGACGTTGGTGAATGACGGCCCGATCCTGGTGATTGCCCTGAACTATGGCTCCCATGCCGAACTCGCCGCGGCGGCGCGTGACCTCGCCCAGCAGGCGATCGACGGAAAGATCGACGTGAGCGCGATCGACGAAGCGGCGATCGAGCGCCAGCTCGATACCAGTGATCTGCCACCGCTCGACTTGATGATCCGTACCTCGGGCGAGCATCGGCTTTCCAATTTTCTGCTGTGGCAGGCGGCTTATGCCGAGTTGCACTTTGCCGAAACGCTGTGGCCCGATTTCGATGAAGCCGCGCTCGCAGAGGCTGTAGCGTCCTTTGGGCGACGTCAGCGTCGCTTTGGGGGCCTGTGACGGTCGGCGACCCAAACATTCGGCGCCAAGAACTCGCAACGCGCATCGTGGTGGGGTTCGCGCTGGTTGGGTTCGCGCTGTTCGTGCTGTGGCTGGGGGGAATCGCCTTTTGGCTGGTCGTGACGATCATCGGCATCGGTATGTTGCGCGAATGGGCTGATCTGGCCAAGGCCGATCTGGCAACCCGGCGGATGATGCTGTTTGCGCTTTCGGTACCGTTGGCGATCATGTCGCCCATGGCGGCAGGGCCGCAATTTTTCGCACTCGGCCTGATCGCGGCGGCAGCGGTCTTCATCCTGGTCAGCACACGGCAATCGATGCTGGCGCTGGGCATCATCTACACGGGATTGCCGGTGCTGGCCCTGTTGCTGATCCGCAAACAGCCTGATGGCCTGTTGTTCACGATCTGGGCGATGGCGCTGGTGTGGATGTGCGATATCGGCGCGTTTTTCGTGGGGCGCGCATTCGGCGGGCCGCGGCTTGCGCCATCGATCAGCCCGAACAAGACCTGGGCGGGCTTTGTCGGTGGGATCGTTGCGGCGGCTGCCTTTGGCGCGATCCTTCATGTTGGCTGGGGATTGCCCTGGCGGTTGACCCTCGCCACGCCATTGCTCGCGGTGGCGGCCCAGGGCGGGGATTTGTATGAAAGCTGGCTCAAGCGGCAAGCGGGCGTAAAGGACAGCGGATCAATGCTGCCGGGCCATGGCGGGCTGATGGACCGGCTGGACGGGCTGATCCCGGTTGCGCCAATCGCGGCGTTCCTGGTGATGTTACCCGAAATAAAAGCGATGGTGACCGGGTTGATACCCGGATTGATACAGGGGCTGGGTGAATGAAAACGGTAACGATTCTGGGGGCGACGGGATCGATTGGTACGTCGACCCTCGATCTGATCGAGCGCGAGCCGGAAAATTTCCAGGTGCTGGCGCTCACGGCGAACTGCGATGTCGAAAAGCTCGCGGTTGCCGCGATACGCACCAACGCCCGGCGCGCTGTTGTCGCAGATGAGGCGTGCTTGCACGATCTGCGGGCGGCGCTGGTGGGAACGGGGATCGAAACGGCAGGCGGCGCGCAGGCGCTGTGCGAAGCAGCGGCGATGGGCGCGGATGTGACGATGGCAGCGATCGTTGGTTGTGCGGGGCTGGAGCCGGTGCTGGCGGCGATCGAACAGGGCGGCACGATCATTCTGGCGAACAAGGAGCCGCTGGTCTCTGCCGGCGATGTCATTCTAGCAGCGGCAGCAAAGCATGGCGCAACGCTGTTGCCGGCCGATTCCGAGCATAACGCCATTTTCCAATGCTTCGATTCGGCGCGGCCCCACCGCGTGCGACGCATTATCCTGACGGCGAGCGGCGGCCCTTTCCGTGACAAGACGCTCGAAGAAATGCGCCACATGACGCTCGAACAGGCGGTGGCGCATCCCAACTGGTCGATGGGGGCGAAGATATCGGTCGATTCGGCAACCCTGATGAACAAGGGGCTTGAGCTGATCGAGGCGGCGCGGCTGTTTCCGGTCGCCAACCACCAGCTGGAGGTGATCGTCCACCGGCAATCGGTGATCCATTCGATGGTCGAATATGTCGATGGTTCGGTGCTCGCGCAGCTGGGACCGCCCGATATGCGCACGCCGATCGCCTATTGCCTCGCCTGGCCTGACCGAATGGCAGCGCCCATGCCGCCGCTCGATCTGGTGGCGATTGGCAGGCTCGATTTCGAAGCCCCCGATCCAGTCCGCTTTCCGGCGCTGCGATTGGCGCGTGAAGCGCTTGAGGCCGGCGGCGCCCGCCCGGCCATCCTCAATGCCGCCAATGAAGTGGCCGTGGCTGCTTTTCTCGAACGGCGGATCGGCTTCCTCGAAATTGCCGCAATCGTCGAAGATACACTCAATTGCTACGATCCTGCGGCGCCGGATAGCGTCGAAGAGGTGCTGGTGGTGGATGCCGAGGCGCGTAGGCTTGCCGGTGTGCGTGTAAAGGATTGCGTCGCTTGATCCAGACTCCGGGCTTTTTCTATACGGTGATGGCATTCATCCTGGTGATCGGGCCGTTGGTGTTCGTTCATGAGCTTGGCCATTATCTCGCCGGTCGCTTTTTCGGGGTGAAAGCCGATGAGTTTTCGATCGGTTTCGGGCGCGAAATATTCGGCATTACCGACAAACGCGGCACGCGGTGGAAGTTCGGCTGGATGCCGCTGGGCGGCTATGTGAAGTTTGCGGGCGATATGGACGCTTCAAGCAAGCCCGATCCCGACTGGCTTGCTCTGCCTGCCGAAGAGCGCGAACGCACCTTTCAGGCAAAACCGATCTGGCAACGCGCGATCATCGTCGCGGCGGGGCCGGTAACCAATTTCCTTGTCGCGATCGCTATCCTGATGGGGTTCGCGCTCAGCTTTGGCGAACTACGCACGCCGGCGGTGGTCGGCTCGATCCAGCCGGGTAGCCCGGCGCAGAACGCTGGCCTGAAGCCCGGCGACCGGATCGTCGCGCTGGGCGGCCGCAGCGTCGACAGCTTTGAGGATATGGTCCGCTTCGTCCAGATCAGGCCCGGCCAGCAGGTGAGGGTCGATTTCGTCCGCGGCAACGCGCCCCAGGCGATCGACCTGACGGTGGGCACGCATATCGAGCGCGACCGGTTCGGCAATGAACCTAAGATCGGGCGGCTGGGCATCGGACGAACGGCGGCAACGTTGGTCCCTGTGAGCGTGATCGAAGCGCCGTTGGTCGCGATCCGCCAGACGGGTAATATCCTGCGGATGATGGGTGATGTGATCGCCCAGATCGTCTCGGGCAGCCGCTCAGTGAAGGAACTTGGCGGGCCGTTGAGCATTGCGAAGGTGTCCGGCGAGCAGATGGCTCTTGGCACGGCATCATTCGTCTTTCTCATCGCGCTGGTTTCCATTAATCTGGGATTCATTAACCTTTTGCCAGTGCCGGTGCTGGATGGCGGGCATCTGCTGTTTTACGCGATCGAGGCGATCCGCCGCAGGCCGCTTGAGGCGCATGTGCAGGAATGGGCATTTCGCGGTGGATTA